>NZ_BAAGPS010000011.1:121666-265856 GCF_054783935.1 Streptomyces pseudoechinosporeus | reverse complement strand
AGCCCGTCCGGCGTTTGAGGCTACCGGCCGAGGGCCGTCCCCCTCGGCCGGAGATCTTCAATCTGCTCAGCCCTGCGCGGCGATCCGCGCGAGGCGCTGGGCCTCCGCCCGCGTCGAGCGGGCGATCGCGTCCTCGTCGACGTGCAGCAGGCGGCCGTTCTCGGCGATCTGCCTGCCGCCCACGAAGGAGGCGGTGACCGGTGCCGCCGCGCCGAAGACGAGGGCGGTGACCGGGTCGGCGATCGAGGCGTGGGCCAGGGTGTCCAGCTTCCACAGCACCAGGTCGGCGAGTTTGCCCGGCTCAAGGGAGCCGATCTCCCTTGCCCTGCCCAGGACTTGGGCACCGCCGTAGGTGCCGAGACGCAGCGCCTGACGGGCGTTCAGGGCGGCTTCCCGGTGTGCGCCGAGGCGGTTGATGAGGAGCGCGTTGCGCAGTTCGGTGTGCAGTTCCCCCGACTCGTTCGACGCCGTGCCGTCGACGCCGAGGCCGACCGGGACGCCGGCCGCCAGCATGTCGGGGACTCGTGCGATCCCGGCCGCCAGCCGGGCGTTGGACGAAGGACAGTGGGCCACGCCCGTCTTCGTACGGGCGAAGGCGGCGATGTCGGAGTCGTTCATATGGACGCAGTGCGCCATCCACACGTCCTCGCCGAGCCAGCCCGTGGACTCGAAGTAGTCGGTCGGGCCCATGCCGAACAGTTCCTTGCAGAACTGCTCCTCCTCGACGGTCTCCGAGCCGTGCGTGTGCAGCCGTACGCCCTTGCGTCGCGCCAACTCCGCGCCCTGCTGCATCAGTTCGGTCGACACCGAGAACGGCGAGCAGGGCGCGACCGCGATCTGCGTCATGGCGTCGAAGGAGTCGTCGTGGTGTTCGTCGACGGTCGCCTCGGTGGCGGCGAGCGCGCCCTCGATGGTCTCGACGGCGAAGTCCGGCGGCAGACCGCCGTCCTTCTCACTGCGGTCCATGGAGCCACGGGCGAGGGTGAAGCGGACGCCCGTCTCGCGGGCGGCGCGGATGATCGCGCCGGACAGGTCGCCGGAGCCCTTCGGGAAGACGTAGTGGTGGTCCATCGCGGTGGTGACACCGCCACGGGCCAGCATGGCGAGCGAGCCCTGGGCCGCCGTGTACGTCATCTGCTCATCGATGCGCGCCCAGGTCGGGTAGAGCGCGACGAGCCAGTTGAAGAGGTTGTGGTCGGTGGCGAGGCCGCGGGTGAGCCACTGGTAGAAGTGGTGGTGCGTGTTGACCAGGCCGGGCGTCACGAGGTGGCCGGTCGCGTCGATGCGGCGTACGACGTCCTCCAGGCCCTCGGGGGCTTTGCCCGCGCCGAGCGACTCGATGCGGTTGTCGGCCACGACCACGTACCCGGAGGCGTACTCGGTGTCGTCGGCGTCCACGGTCGCGATCGCGCAGTTCTCGATGACGATGCGCTGGGCCATCGTTCGTCTCCTACTTTCCGTACGTCCGTGTCCGCGTCAGAGGTTGCTGAGGTCGACCGGGATGTGCGCCTCGCAGCCGTCCCGCAGGACGGTGGCCTCGATCAGGCCGTACGGGCGGTCGGCGGCGAAGTACACCTCGTTGTCGTTCTTCAGGCCGAACGGCTCCAGATCGACGAGGAAGTGATGCTTGTTCGGCAGCGAGAAGCGGACCTCGTCGATCTCGTCGCGGTGGTCGATGATGCGCGCGCCCATGGCGTAGAGCGTCTGCTGGAGCGAGAGGGAGTAGGTCTCGGCGAAGGCCTGGAGCATGTGCTTCCTGACCTGCTCGTACGACGTCTCCCAGTCGGGCATCTCCTGTTCGTCGTCGGTCCAGTTGAACCGCCAGCGCCCGGAGACCTCGGTGGCCAGGATGCGGTCGTACGCCTCGGGGAGGGTCGTGTACTTGTCCTTGACGTAGCCCCAGAACTCGGAGTTCGTCGAGTTCATCACGACCAGGTCCTTGAGGCCGGAGACGACCTCCCACTGCTCGCCGTCGTACGTGATCTGCGTGAGGCGCGTCTCCTGGCCCTTGCGGACGAAGGAGTGCGCGCCCTCCCCGGAGTTCTCGATGCGCTCCCAGGCGTATTCCTCGATGCGGATGCGGGCCCGGTGGATCGGTTCCTGGCTGGTCACGAAGTGGCGGGCGAGGTGGATGCCGAACTGCTCGGCGGAGTCGATGCCGTGTTCCTTGGCGAAGGCGTACACCGTGTTCTTGGTGGTGTCGGTGGGCAGGACGTTCGCGTTGGAGCCGGAGTAGTGGACCTCGTCCATGTCGCCGCTCAGCGACACCGAGACGTTGAGGTCCTTGATGTGGTGGGTGGCACCGTCCCGCGTGACTCGTACGACTCGGTTCTCGGCCTTGCCGTACTGGTTCTGTCCAAGGATGGGCATCGGGCACTAGCTCCCTCGGTATACGGAGTAGCCGAACGGGTTGAGCAGCAGCGGTACGTGGTAGTGCTCGCCGGGCGTCACGGTGAAGGTGACGGTGACCTCCGGGAAGAACGCATCCTCGTCCCGGTGCGCGGAGAGGTACGCCTCGGTCTCGAAACGGAGCCGTACGTGTGTGGTGTCCGGCGGCAGTGCCGGGAGGTCCTTGCAGCGGCCGTCGGCGTCCGTGGCGGAGGTGCCGAGCGCCGTCCACTCGGCGCTGCCGCGTGCCGACAGCGCGACGGGCACGCCCTGGGCGGGGCGGCCGATGCTGGTGTCCAGGATGTGGGTGGACACCGATGCGGTACTCATCAGTCGTCGTCCTGTTCTTCTACGAGTCGGGCCAGGCGGATGCGGTTGATCTTGCCCAGCTCGGCGCGGACGATCTCCCGCTCCTGCTCCGGCGAGTTGCCGATCCGTACCTTCACCGCATCCCGCATCTGCTCACCTGTCAGGCCGGTGGCGCAGATCAGGAAGACATGGCCGAACTTCTCCTGGTACGCCAGGTTCAGCTCGAGCATCTCCGCCTTGAGCTCCGCGGAGGCGCCGGCCATTCCGCGCTGCTCACGCGAGCTCGTCGGGTCCCCGGGCTTCGGCCGCCCGATCGGCGGGTGCCCGGCCATCGCCTCCGCCAGGTCCGTGCTGGTCAGCTCGGCCATGGCGGCGTCGCTCGCGGCGAGGAGGTCGTCGAGGGCCTCGTACGGGCGCCGGGCGAGCAGTCGCCCTGCCCACGCCGTCGAGGCGCACACCTCGTGGAGGGCGGCGAGGGCGGCGTGCTCCTCCAGGGCGTTGAAGCGGGCGAGGCCACCGGGTGTCGTACTCGAAGTCACGGGGCCAGCTAACGCTCTCGGAGAACTCCACGTCAACAGTTTGTTGAAAGATTCGGGTGCCGGTAGGCAGCTCGTACCAGCCGCCTACCGGCGTGTGTGCAAGCTGTTCGTGGTGTCCGGCGGACCGGCGATCGCAGCGAGCTGCAGCTTGGCCTCGTCCGCGCTGCCGGGTGCGGCGGTCATTGAGGGGCCTCGCGTTTTCCGGACAGGTGTCTGACCGTCTATTTCACGCGGTGATTCGCAACTTCTCGTACTCGGCGTGGACTTCGCATGGAGGGCGGTAACTCGCTCTTGCAGTCACACCAGTGGACAAGCCGGATCGCCGCGCGGACCTCCCGTCCCAGGTGACAGCCGGGGACAGAGGTACGATCCACGGCCGCATCGATAGCGGCTGCCGACTGCGCGGTGTAGCGTCGATATCCAGCAGTCGTGGTTCCGAAGTCTCGTTCGCCCGTGATCACGATCATGGGCGTTCTTGCTGTTCAGCGCTTCTCCGGACCAGGGCAGTCACCTCCCGGGCCTGCAGGGTGCGAGCCCGGGGTTCCTCGAAGGAGCAGGCCATGGCCAAGGGCACCGTGAAGTGGTTCAACAGCGAAAAGGGCTTCGGCTTCATCGAGCAGGAGGGCGGCGGACCCGACGTCTTCGCCCACTACTCCAACATTGCCGCTCAGGGCTTCCGCGAGCTGCAGGAGGGGCAGAAAGTCGAGTTCGACGTCGTGCAGGGCCAAAAGGGCCCGCAGGCGGAGAACATCCGCCCGGCGTGACCACAGCGCCCCGCAGGACCGGATGGAAGGCCAGCGCTGGGGCACGTATCAGGTGAGATCACCGTCTCAGCTCAACGTGAAGCGGCTGGCGAGGAACGAGCAGCCCCTACGACGCCGGCGTGCTGCGCCTGACGATCCCGGTCGCCGGGCAGGCCAAGTCCCGCAAGATCGCCGTCAGCGCCGGTCAGGGCTGCCGGCAGATCAGCAGCGGACCGCCGAAGTCCCCGCCGGTCGGGTCATGTCCGTGCCCCGGCCCCGGTGATTGCTGCGCCCGGGGCCGGGGCGGCCGTCGGCCGCGGGCGGGCCGGCCCGTAGCACACATGCCGCACGCCGATGAGGGAGGCCACCGTGGCCATCGCATGGGAACCGTTCCTGGCCCAGGTCCAAGAACGCGGCGAGTACACCACCACGCGGGAGGCCGAGCGGGTCACCCGGACGGTACTGGCCACCCTGGGCGCCCATCTGCTCGGCTCCGAACGCAAGAAACTCGCCGACCAGCTTCCGGCCCAGTGCCAACCGCTGCTCCTCGAACCGCTGCCGGCGACCAAACCGCTCAACCCGCACGAGTTCGTCGAAGCCGTCGCCCTGCTGATCGAAGGCGCAACCCCTGAGACCGCCCGCTGGGACACCGGCGCCGTCCTGAGCACCCTCGCCGACATTGCAGACAAGGACCTGCTGCACGCCATCCTCACCCAACTCCCACCCGGCTACGCACTGCTGTTCGGCCGCTCCGAACTGGCCTGAGGGCAGGCGTCACGAAGCCCTCGACGCCGCCTCGGGCAACCTGCCTGCGGGACCTGGACATCGCGGTACGACGGTTCAAGAACCGCTCGGACATCTCCAACACCCTCCACGAGCTGTGGCGGCAGCTGGAGACCGGATCGGAGGTGGCCGAGGCGCTGAGCGAACTCGGCGCACTGAGCCGGGAGGCATCCGACGTCCTTCAGGGCCCGCCGCCCTCGCCGCGGTAGACAGCCGATGGGTGCCGCACTGCTGCGACCCCGCTGTACGGCGGCGCGAGGTCGCGAGTCGAACGCGGCGGCATACGGCGCGCCCCGGAAAGGTTCCTCGGCCTCGTCGGCGGCAGATGGCGCAGTGGTGCCGTCGCCGAAGCGGGCCTCGGTGCGCCAGGACGGCTCGGGTTCATCGGGGAAAAGGCGGTGCAGCGGCCGTACGAACAGGGGGGTCAGCCGCCAGGCGGCGAGCAGCACCCCGATCGGCACCACCAGGTGCAGCAGCCCGCCGAGGATTCCCGGGGGCACGAACGTGTCCAGCAGGAGCGCCGCACCCAGAGCTGCGGGAGGCGCGGGACGGATCCGGAGGCTTGCGCGGTGTTCACCAGCTGATTCCGGCCGCCACCGGCAGGTGGTCGCTGCCCGTCTCCGGCAGCGTCCAGGAGGTGACCGGCTCGACGCCCTTCACCAGGATCTGGTCGATCCGCGCCACCGGGAACTTCGCCGGCCAGCTGAAGCCGAAGCCGTCCCCGGCCGCGTCCTGGGCCGAGTGCAGCTGTGAGGTGATGCCGGCGAACGCGCGGTCGTCCATGGTGCCGTTCAGGTCGCCGAGCAGCACCACCCGCTCGTTCTGCTCGGCGGCGAGGGCCTCGCCGAGCGCCTGCGCGTTGCGGTCCCGCGAGTCCGTCCAAAAGCCCGCTCTGGGATTCACCCGTACCGACCCCAGGTGGGCCACATACACCGCCAGCGGCCCCTGGTCCGTGGCCACCGTGGTGCGCAGCGCCCGGTTGTAGGCCATCTTGACCTCGGCCGGCTTGGTGTCCCCCAGCGGCCCGACGTCCTGCTTGATGTCGACCGCCTTGGTGTCCGACAGCGGCAGCCTGCTCCACAGCCCGACCGTGCCCTGCACCGTGTGGTACGGGTACGCCTTCGCCAGCTCCTTCTCGTACGTGCCCCGGGCCTGCTCGGTCATCTCCTGCAGGGCCAGCACGTCCGCACCGGAGGCGGCCAGGTCGCGGGCGGTGTCGGCCGGGTCGGGGTTGTCGGCGCCGACGTTGTGGCTGGCCACGGTGAGGTCGCCGCCCGGGTGAGACTTGTCGCTGAGCAGCCCGCCGAAGAGGTGCAACCACACCATGACCGGCAGCAGCAGCGCGGCCACCGCGGAGGCGGAGCGGCGCCAGAGCGCCCCGGCAAACAGCACCGGGATGAACAGGCCGAACCAGGGCAGGAAGGTCTCCACCAGGCTGCCGAGGCCCCCGATCCGGTTCGGGATCTCAGCGTGCAGCAGCATGAGCAGGCCCAGCAGCAGCGCCAGCGCCGCGAGCACCGGGCCGCGCTTCCAGGGCCCCGGCCGGGAGCCGATGCGGATCGCCCGGCGGATGCCCGCGCGCCAGGTATCGGCGCCGGTATCCCGGCGGTCGGCGCCGCCCTGCCCGGTCTCCGCCGTGTCCGCCTGCGCCATCGTCAGTCCTCGCTCACCGCCGGTCACTGCTGCATCCTCGGGTCCTGGGTGGGGTCGGCATACATACGCGGGCAACCACGATCGATCGCTTCGGTGCGCAGTTCGTAGTGCCAGGGTTCGTTCCTGTAGATCTGGCAGAGCCCGTACTCGGCACCATGTTCGGACAGCCACGCCGTCGCATCGGAGCGCCCGATGTCGACCGCGTCCCCCGACACGTGAGGAGACGTCGCCGCGGTGGCCACCCATCGGGCGGCCTCGTCTTCGGACCCGTACTTGGAGACCGCCTCGCGAAGAAGCTGATTCTGGTACTCCGGGGAACGCCAGCCGCTGTTGACGTAGAACTCGACTCCGTCGTCCGCGGCAGCCGTTGCAGCCTGGCGGAGGGCCTTGAGTAAATCTGGATCGAGGTTGGCCACAGCCGGAATCGCGTCGTCGAAGACGGTCACGCCGTCGGGGACGACACCGTCGGCCTCGCCGAGCGCACCACCTTGCTCACTGTGAAGCGGATTCGAGGGTGATGAGGGTAATGAGGGTGATGCGGCCGAGGGGGACGAGGAAGGCGAGGTGGACGAGGACTTCGGCGCCTGGCAGCCGACGGCTGCGGTGATCACTGCTATGACGGCTATCAGGTCGACGACAAGGAGCCGGCGAATCCGGCGGGTCGTTGTTCGTGCTGATGGTGGGGTTCGAGTCATACCGCCAGTCAAGGCAGCATGGTGTTGCCGGCACGTATGCGGTTTTCGATACGCCGACGATATGTGCCCACTCGTAGCCTTAAGAACATGCGTGTGTTGGTTGTCGAGGACGAGCCCTATATGGCAGAAGCCATCCGCGATGGTCTGCGCCTGGAAGCGATCGCGGCGGACATCGCCGGTGACGGCGACACCGCTCTGGAACTGCTCAGCATCAACACCTACGACATCGCCGTCCTCGACCGCGACATCCCCGGCCCCTCCGGCGACGAGATCGCCAAACGCATCGTCGCCTCCGGCAGCGGCATGCCGATCCTCATGCTCACCGCAGCCGACCGGCTCGATGACAAGGCCTCCGGGTTCGAACTCGGCGCCGACGACTACCTCACGAAGCCGTTCGAGCTGCAAGAGCTCGTACTCAGGCTCAGGGCACTCGACCGCAGGCGTGCACACAACAGGCCGCCCGTGCGAGAGATCGCAGGCCTGCGTCTGGATCCGTTCCGCCGCGAGGTCTACCGCGACGACCGCTACGTCGCGCTCACCCGGAAACAGTTCGCTGTGCTCGAAGTCCTCGTCGCCGCCGAAGGCGGTGTCGTCAGCGCCGAAGAACTCCTGGAACGCGCGTGGGATGAGAACGCAGACCCGTTCACCAACGCCGTGCGCATCACGGTCTCGGCCCTGCGCAAGCGTCTCGGCGAACCCTGGATCATCGCCACCGTGCCAGGCGTCGGCTACCGCATCGACACAGCACCCGGCACCGGACGTGAGGGACGAGACCGTGGATAGGCAGCCTGGTTTGAGCGTTCGGGTCAAACTCACCCTCAGCTACGCCGGGTTCCTCATGCTGGCCGGTGCCCTGCTGATGGCGGCGGTGTGGGTGTTCCTCCTGAGTTATGTCCCCGAACGTGCGACGCTCACCAACGCCGACCCCGACCTTGATGGTGTTTTTCCCATCCGGTCCCAACTCCTGCGCGTCTTCGCTCCGAGGGCAGCCGCAGTGATGGCCATCCTGCTGGTCTTCGGCCTCGTGGGAGGGTGGTTCCTCGCCGGCCGCATGCTCGCCCCGCTGACCCGCATCACACACGCCACCCGCATGGCCACGAACGGATCGCTCTCCCACCGAATCCGGCTACCGGGCCGCAAGGACGAGTTCCGCGAACTCGCCGACGCCTTCGACACCATGCTCGTGCAGCTCGAAGCACACGTCGCCGAACAGCAGAGATTCGCCGCCAACGCCTCGCACGAGTTGCGCACCCCGCTCGCGGTCTCGAAGGCACTTCTCGACGTGGCCCGCACCGATCCGAACCACGACACCGGCGAAGTCATCGACCGTCTGCATGCCGTCAACAGCCGGGCGATCGACCTCACGGAGGCACTGCTCCTGCTCAGCCGCGCCAACCAGCGGTCCTTCACCCAAGAACACGTCGACCTGTCCCTCCTGGCGGAAGAATCCACCGAAACGCTCCTCCCCCTGGCGGAAAAGCGCGGTGTCACCATCGAGACCTGCGGCGACATCACCCCCACGATCGGATCGCAAACGCTCCTGCTGCAGCTGACCACGAACCTCGTGCACAACGCGATCGTCCACAACCTGCCCGAACAGGGCACCGTGTGGGTGAATACCAGCGTCCGCCCCAGGACTGTGGTGCTCACTGTCGAGAACACCGGCGAGAAGCTCACCCCACAGCTGGTCTCGACACTCACCGAACCATTCCAACGCGGTACCGAGCGCATTCACACCGACCACGCGGGCGTCGGCCTCGGCCTGGCAATCGTCAAAACCATCACCCAGGCACACGACGGAACACTCACCCTCACCCCGCGCTCTGCCGGCGGGATCCGCATCACTGTGGAACTACCCGCGATGTCCCCGCACGCCGACAGGTGAAGAATCAGGGAATTGATGCGCGGCCACCACAGTAAATCTGCGACAAGATCACTGGGGGCAAGGGCCTGAAATCCCCACAGAAGCCACCGTCATTATTTCGAGAATTCGGATCAGTTGCCCTTCGCCGCGTTCTCCCTGTTCAGGTAGTTGTAGACGGTGAAGCGGCTTACTCCGAGGGCGCTTGCGACGGTTTCCACGCCGTGGCGTACGGAGAACGCTCCGCGTGCCTCGAGTATGCGTACGACCTCCTGCTTGGCCTTGCGGTCGAGTTCGGCCAATGGCTTGCCCTGCTTGCGCTCCAAGGCCGCCAGGATGTGGTCCAGGGAGTCGGCGAGCTGCGGCAGGCGTACGGCGACGACGTCGGTGCCCTCCCAGGTGAGTACGACATCGTCCTCGCCGGCCTGGTCCGGCGGGAGCATCTCGCCGCCCATGGCGTCGACCAGCGGCTTCACGGCCGTGATGAAGGGCTCGTCCCCGGTGCCGGTCACGCCTCGCCCTCCGCGATCACGTTGAACTGCAGCGAGATCCGGGTGGCGCCGGACTCCAGGGTCTTGCGCAGCAGGGCGTCCACGGCGGTGAGGACGGCGTCGGCGCTGCCCTCCGCCGTGTTGCCGAACGGGCCGACGTCCACCGCGTCCAGCTCCGCCGCCTCAATGACCTCGCGGGCTACCAGCGCGTGCGGCGGCGCCTCGTCGAGGTCGAAGGGCTCGGTCGTGAACTCCACTCTCAATCGCATCAATCTCACTGCACCCCATGACATCGGCTCTGACCTGCGCGTTCTCTCAGTCCTCCGGCCGAGAGGGCACATCCGGGGCACATTCCCCGTCAGAACACCGAACGCCCGGTCCACCGCCGCCCTGGTCCGTTCCTCCGACTCAGGGAAGAGATGGCTGTAGACGTTCAGGGTCATCGCGGCGTTGGTATGCCCCAGTCGCTCCGACACGACCTTAACGGACTCCCCCGCGGCGATCAGCAGAGATGCATAGGCATGCCGCAGGGCGTGGGGCCCGGTGCCCTTGGGGATCTTGGCCTTAGCGACGACTGGCCGCCAGATCTGCTCGTAGAAACGGGACGAGTGGATTGACTCATCCTTTTCATTCTGAAACAGAGAATCTTCGTCCTTAACAGGGAAATTATTGAGATGCTGTGCGATGTCATAACAATTCCGTGCAGTGGGACCCTGCGTGGGGGTGCCGCACTCTGCGGTGATCCTCGGTCGGCAGTTCTGGCACCGGGTCCGTCGGGCAGCCGGTTCACGAGGGGCTTGCGCCGGCCGCAGCCGACGCACTCCTCCAGGTTGGCGGGCTGCCTGATCATGCAGTTCGGACACAAGGGCCGGCCCTCGGCGTCTCGAGTGGCGGGCTCACGCACGGCGCCGGAGCAGGGGACGGTCGCATGGCGAGCGAAGCAGGCCTGGCAGATCCTCTTTTCCCTCCAGTAGCTTGGACAACGCCACCTCTCAGCGGCGAGGGCAGGCAGGTCGAACGACCTTGGTCGCCCCGGCCTCGACGAGCTCGTTGACAAACCGCAGAGACGGCCGGGGTGTGGGCTTCGTAGCCGGCGCCGGTCAGCAGCTCGGGGCGGGCGACGACGGCCCAGGCCAGGCGGCGCTGTCCTGCAGGCCGGACGGGCTCGCCCGAGCGGCCAGCACCGCGCACGACGTGCGCCACGGCGCCGCCACCCAGCCTTTCCGCCAGCATCGACATCAAGATCGTGTCCGAGATGCTCGGCCACAGCACCGTCCAGATCACCCTCACCTACGGCAGGACAGGTGCCACTACCGCATCACCGTCCCTCTGTCTCGTCCCTGCATCCCCTTCAGAGTCCCTCTGGACTCCTCAGCCGTCGTATCCCCCGACCATCTCGGGAACTGGCTGCTCAGTGCTTCGTCGACCGACCGGACGATGAGGGGCAGGACCGCGCGCCGGATCGTCAGGCGGGAAGTGGCTGCTCGGCCCAGATGGTCTTGCCCCGTTCGCCGTACCGAGTCCCCCAGTTCTGCGTGAGCTGGGTGATGAGGTAGAGACCGCGTCCGCCCTCGTCCGTGTCCTGGGCCCGCCTCACGTGGGGGGAGGTACTGCTGCCGTCCGACACCTCACAGATCAGGTTGTGGTCCCGGATCAGGCGTAGCGTGATCGGCTCGCCGCCGTAGCGAATCGCGTTCGTCACCAGCTCGCTGACGATCAGCTCAGTGGTGAACGACTCCTCCTCCAGCCCCCACCACGCCATCTGCTGTGCCGTCAGGTCCCTCGCCCGGCCGACCATCTTGTCCTGCGCCTCGATCTCCCAGGTGACATGACAGTCCGGAGCCAGGCCGCTCACCCGGGCCACCAGGACGGCCACGTCGTCCTGATGGCCCGGCGGAAGCAGTTCGCGGATCAACGTGTCGCACACCTCCTGCGGTGTGGCCGACGCAGGAGTGCGGGAGAGGTTGTCGCGCATGCGGCGCAGCCCGGTGTCGAGATCCTGTGCACGAGACTCCAGTAGTCCGTCGGTGTAGAGGACCAGGAGGTCCCCGTCGCCCAGTGTGATCTCGCGCTCTTCGAATACGACACCGCCCAGGCCCAATGGCGGGCCGCCGGGCAGGTCGACGAAGTCGACACCGCCGTCCGCCGACACCACCGCCGGTGGCGGATGGCCGGCGCGTGCCAGGCGGCAGTGGCGCGACACCGGGTCGTACACCGCGTACAGGCAGGTCGCTCCCGTCACCAGGGACCCTTCGTCGCCACGCTCGTCGAGGAAGCGGTTCATCTGGTCATCCAGGCGGGTGAGGAGCTCATCGGGGGACAGATCGAGATCCGCGAGAGTGCGTACGGCGCTGCGCAAGCGGCCCATGGTCACAGCCGACTGCAGATCGTGTCCGACCACGTCGCCCACCACGAGCGCCACCCGTGCGCCGGACAGGGGGATCACGTCGAACCAGTCGCCGCCCAGCCCTGTGTGCTCGCTCGCCGGCAGATAGCGGGACGCCGCCCGCACTGCCGACGGCGACGGCAGCCGCTGGGGGAGCAGACTGCCCCGGAGAATCAGTGCCGTCGTCCGCTCCCGGTGGTACCGGCTGGCGTTGTCGACGCACACCGCCGCGCGGGTCACGATCTGCTCGGCCAGCAGCACGTCGTCGGGCTCGAACCGGCGGGGATTGCGGGAGCGCATGAAGACGGCGGTGCCGAGCGCGACACCCCGGGCGAGCATGGGAACGAGAAGCCAGGAGTGGATTTCCGGCCCGCCGACCGGCGAGTGGCAGGAGCGGACGGCGGCGGGACAGGTGCGCAGCTGCTCGTCCGCAAGGAGGACGGACTCGCCTCTCGCAAGGGCGTCGAGGAACGGCGAGCCCGCCACCGTCGCCCGCGCGTCGGGGCCACCCACCATCCCGGCCCCGTCCGGACCGATGTCCTCGGCTGCTCCGCTGCATGCGGCCCGGCGGAGCAGCGGGGGACGCGGCTGCCGGTCGCCGGTCGGCTCCCCACCGGGGAAGACCGAGTCCAGTAGGTCGACGTAGCAGATGTCGGCAAAGTGGGGCACCGCGACCTCGGCCAGTTCCCGGGCCGTGCACCAGAGGTCCAGGGTGGTGCCGATCCGGGTGCCGGCCTCGTTCGCCAGTACCAGCCGCTCCCGCGACCGGACCCGTTGGGTCACGTCGGAGACCACATGGGCCAGCGCGATCACCGTGCCGGACGGGTTCCTGAGGGGCAGGATGGACTCCGACCACACGTAATCGCGTGGCGAATTGGGTACGGGGTGGCCGACGACTTCGGTGTCGATGAGGGCCTCGCCGGTTTCCAGCACCCGCCGCTGCCGGGCCTCGAGGGCATCGATGTCCAGCAGGCCGGGCGGGGCCATCTCGCGCATCGTCCGCCCGGAGTACTCGTCGCCCCGGAACACTCCAGCGCGTCGCTGCGTGAGGTTCTGGGCGACGAACCGCAGCTGTCTGTCGAAGAGGTCGATGTGGAACGGGGAGTCGGTGAACAGTCCCTTCAGCAGGGCGCGCCCGAACTCGTACGTGCGGAACGCCTCGGTGCCGATCGCCTGCACGAGCCACTGACGTTCACCGTTCACAGACGTGAGGGAGCGCACCCAGACCTCGGCCTCCAGCGGATCCCCGCTTCGCCGCCGCAATACCAGAGACCGCCGACGGGCACCCTCGTCCCACCGCCGGACGATGTCCGCTGCGTCAGCAGGGTCGTAGAGGAGCTCGTCCGCACGACGGCCGAGGATCTCCCACGCCGGGTAGCCGAGCATCTGCCGGGCGCCCGGCCCCCAGGACGCCACTTGGCCGCGGGCGTCCAGCAGGGCATCCGCCTCGCCCCCGGGCTCCGGGAGCTCACCGACGCCACGGAAGGTGATGTCGCGCATTCTCCACCTCGCACATCCGCAGCACACTAGACATCTGGGGCGCTTTGTAGCATTGACCTATAAAAGGATACTGACGGGCGTAGCGACCACTCTCGGCGCTCAACGGTGTCGGACGGATACGATCCGTCGGTGGGGCACCGGGACCTCGGTCGGCTCCCGGGCCGTGGCTCACCGACGTCCACTAAGGAGGTGCCCGCCACCGCCCGGCTGCGCCGGACACCCGACGGCGATCCCGTCGGCCAGGATTGTGTGGCGCCGTCGCCACTCGGATATGACGAACGGTGCCCATGCGGCGCTGGCTGCACGCACCTGTCAGACCACCAACGAATGCGCCCACACCGCGCCGGGCCTGACGAGGCGAAGAACACGCCTCACCACCGCAGAAGAGTAGCCCCGGCAAAGATCTTCATTTGCGAGCGTAATTGCCATCCTTCATCCATGTAACTCCGCGGCCGCCGGCGCCTCACACCACTTGAGGCACAGCAAGTGCTGGCCGCGCATCCGTCACAGACACCTCTCGGACACATCGAGCTGACCACTGCGGTCGGCTCCCTAGACACCCTCTGTCGCACGCCCCAGCAGCCCGAGCCCCGAACCGGCACCCCGGCCCCGCCGACCGCACAGATCACACAGAACTCGCCTCCGACCTGCCTCCACAGGGCACATCCAGGGCATACACGCAGAAAACACCGCGAAGTGACGAGAACAAGTGAGGGGAGATTCTGCAGGTCAGAGCGGATCAGCGCGCGTTCGCGCAGGTCAGAGCCGCGCCGCAGGACTCCACTCTCAATCGCACGCGCTCAACCTAACGCGCCCGGAGCGGTCACGGGGAGCCACGATCGGATCGGGCTCCGCCCGCTGCCGGGTCACGGGCGGGGGCAGGTGGTCTGCCCCGGCTCCTGGTAAGTCCGGTAGAGCGGCGACTTGTCCCGGCGCTCCTTCGGGAAGGTCACCACGGGTACCGGTTTGCACACCGGCCACAACCCGGCCGCCGCCTCGTGGCGGGTGCCCTCATCCGTCCCGATGCTCTCGTCCGCGAAGGTGAAGACACCGCTCGCGCCCGGTACGCAGCCCGCGGCGCAGTGGTCGCCCGGGCTGCCCTGGCGCAGCGCGTTGTACACGTCGTTGTGGTCCACGCGGTCGATGCCGCTGTTGCGGGCCGCGGCCACGGCGCTGCCAACGGCGCTGAGGGCGTCGTGGTACATCACGGCGTAGCCGTCGTTGAGGACATTGGCCTTCTCCCTGCCGAAGTACTCGTCGTAGGACTTGGCGAAGGGCGCGAAGGCCTTGGGGACCTGGTCGTCGCCGCTGCTGGACGCACGCCAGCGGGGTGCGTCGACGGCGGTCGCGGTCACGATCTCGATGTTGTTCCGCTCGGCGATCGCGCGCATCGAGGCGGTCTCGGTGACCGGGTCGCGGCCCGTGCTGACGCGCAGGATGCGCATCGGCTCGTCGTCCGGTCCCCGGTCGCAGGAGCGCGTCTGGTCGATGGTCTCCAGGAAGGGCGGCAGGTCCGCGTCACGGCCGGCCAGGAACACCGTCCGGGTGCCGACCGCGCACATCGCGAGCACCGCCCGCCCGAAGATCTGCGAATGGCCTTCGGGGGTCCCCTTGATGCCCTGGTACGTCTCGGTCCGCCGTTGCACCTCGTCGTCGGTGATGCCGTACTGCGCGCCGAACTCCTGCCGGAAGACGCGGCGGAGGTTGGTGACGTAGTTGTCGGGCCGCTCGTCGGCGATCATGAAGGTGTCCTTGCGGTTCACCTTGTTCGCGCTCACATAGCGCTTGAGGGCGTCGACGAGCTGGTCGGTGGAGGGCGAGACCTTGAAGAGGTAGGGGTGCTCCATGTCGCGGGAGCTGAGCACCGCGCTGACGGCCGGGATCTTCGCGCGCCCGAGTCCCTGCTTCACGGAGGCGAGCGTGGCGTCGTCGCTGTTGGGGAGGCCGATGGCGGCGACGAGGGGAGCCTGGCCGCCGAGCCGGGAGGCCAGTTCGTCGGTCACGGTCCGCCAGTGGCTCAGGTCCTCGCCGACATTGGCGAAGAGGAGCTGGATGGCGCTGTGGCCGGTGGCGGGCCCGTTGTTGTGGCCGCGCTGGGCGAGGTAGGCGCCCTGGAGGGAGTGCCGGATCAGGTCTTTCGACATGGCCGCGCCACGGGTCCTTGAGGTGTACGGCATGACGACGGCGACGCTCACGAGGGGCTTGCCCGATGTCCGTGCCGCTTCCCGTGCCGCCTCGTTCTCGTCCTCGATCCGGCCCAGTACGTCGGCGAGATCCTGGTCGAAGGGGTACGCCTGGGCTGTGACGCCGATGCACTCCTCGCCCGCGGCGGTGTCAACGCGCCGCAGCTCCTGATCCTCGGTGCAGTAGTCGCGGTGCTCCCGGTAGGCGTCCAGCCCCCACCAGGCACCGGCTCCCAACAGCGCGGAGACCACCACCCACAGGGCCACCACATCGATCAGGCCGAGTACCCGGAAGCGCAGCCGGCTCGGCAGCCAGACCCAGTTGCGGCGGTCCGTACGGCTCATCGCGCCCCTCCCGTTCGCGGCTGGTCGCCCTGCCAGTGGCGTTCGAGGGGCCAGTCCTCGCCGTCCTTCACGGCGCGCGGCCAGCGGATGGCGGCCTGGGCGAGGACCGCGCGGCCGGTCAGATGCTGGGCGGAGAGGAAGGACAGGTCCTGGCCGATCCGGTCGACCAACGTCCGGTCCGCCTCGGCCAGTTCGTCCGCCGCGTACCACAGGGCGTGCAGAAGCCGGTTGACGGCCTGCTTCTCCAGGCCCACTTCCGGGTCCGCCTGGAGTTGCAGCCGGTCCCGGCGGCCCTTGCCGACCTCTTGGCACTGCTCGAACCAGACATCCCCCGGCGGGCGTGGCGCATGGGCCGCGGTGCGCAGGATGTGCAGCCAGTCGACCGCGTCGCCGTCGTCCCTGAGGAACTCCGCGTGCAGCCAGTCGACGACCTCCCGCGCCTCTCCCCCAGCGAGCCGGTGCCACAGGAAGCGGGACCGCTCGGCCCGTTCCGCCTGCCCCGAGCGGCCCTCGGCCCGCTGCCGGTGGTGCTCGGCGAGCAGGGCGTGCGCGCTGAACCAGTCCACCCCGCTGCCGCCGCGCCCGCTGCGCATCTGATGCACCAGCAGGGCGCGCAGAAAACGGTCCGTGATGAACGGCCGGCTGCCCGTTCCCCGTGACCAGCGTTCCCGCTCCAGCTGGGCGGCGGCGCCGTCGGCCGCGGGCAGGCCGTCGATCCGGCGCGGTATCCACCGCTCGGCCAGTTGTTCGGCCGCCTCCCGGTCCCAGGCCAGGGAGAACAGGCACAGCTCGTCGTGGTTCTCGCTGCCGACCAGAGTGTTGAGCAGCCGCCAGATGACGGATTCGCCGACGCCGTCGGGATGGGTCAGGTCGAGGAGTTCCTCGGCCCGCACCCACTCCCCGGTGCCTGCCTTGCGCACCACGGCGTCGCACAGCCGGCGGGCTCCCATGGGGTGGCCGCGGGTCAGATCGTGTACGGCGGTGGCGATGTACGGGTCGAAGGAGGCCCTCTCGTCGCGCTTCAGCATCCGCTCCACGTGCTCCGTGTCGAGCGGTGGCAGCGGCAGGACCAGTACGCCCGCCGAGGGAGCGCTGCCGCTGCGGGTCCACCTGGAGTTCGTGCCGACTTCGTGCAGGGAGCGGTACGTGGCCTCCGGGTAGGGGTCGTTCTCCTCGTCGGGGGCGTCGTCCCGGGTGGCCGGGTTGTCGTCGCCGCGCAGCTCGGTGGCGATCACGACCAGCTGGTCGCGGGCGTCACGGCTCTGCCGCGCCCGTTGCTCCAGGAGCAGTTCGAGGAAGTCGCGGCCGATGTCGGTGTGCACGTTGTCGAGGAGGAGCAGGGGACGCGGGGCACGGTTCGCCCGCCGGAAGGGCCCGTAACGCACATCCGCGAGGAACGCGGCCATCAGCATGCGCTCGACGCCACGCCGGAATCCGCGGCCCTGGTGGAACTCCTGGCAGAGCCGGGCCACAGCCCGCGCGCGCTCCGCGGCCGGCACCGGCCGCGGCTGCGTGGCCGCGCCCGGCGGCATACCGCGCAGCCGGTTGTCGGCCTCGCTGCGGTAGCTCTCGTACCAGCCGACCAGTTGGCGGGAGGCGAGTCTGCGCGAGCGCCATCGGTACTGCCTGCCCAGATACGTACGCACGGCCGCCTCGGGAAACGCCGCGGGGTCGGGGGTGACACCGTCCGGCGGAATGGGCAGCGCCGGGCGGAAGAGCGTGTCCCAGGTGGGGGGTTGGTCTGCGCCCGGCGGTGAGTCCATGAGAGCGGCCGTGTGCCGGTCGGCCACCCGCAGTTCGTCGTCGTTGCCGGGACGCCGGGCGGACACCACGGCGAGCAGCCCGGCGGTGGTCCGGGGAAAGCGGAGCCGCCCGAACCCCGCGACGGGACGGGACAGTTGGGTGACGAGTTCGGCCAGGACCTCCACCGCGTACGAGTTGTTGGAGATCTCCGGTCCCACTCTGGCCCGCTCCTGAAGTGCCGCGCAGTTGATCCGCGCGAACGGCACACGCGGCCCCGGCCAGGGCCCGGCGTCAGGCGCGTAGGCCTCCTTGAGATCGTCCAGCAGTGCGCTCTTGCCGGTGCCGTGCCGCCCGCTGAGCAGCACCACCGGCAGATCCTCGGCGAACTCGTGGCGGGGCCGTCTGCGGTGCCGGTCGCGTTCGAGGCCGACCAGGCGCGGCACCAGCTGCCGCAACAGGGGCTGACGCGCGTACGCCTCCGGAATCTGGCCCTCCGGCACGAGGGCGGGGCCTGCGGGATCGCTCATCCCAGCCTCAGCATCGACTGGATGATCTCCGAAACCATGCCGGAGGCCATGTCCCTGCCCACCGATCTGGACCCGGCCTGTGCCAGGTCGCCGCTGTGCTGCAGGAAGCGTTGCAGCATGCCCGGGTCGGGCTCGGCACCGCGCCGCGAGGCGTCGGTCAGGGCCTCGGCCAGCTCGCGTACCTGTCGCAGCTCGCTGTCGCTCTCCGAGAGGTCGGGGCGGGACGCCTGCACCAGCTGGGCCAGCTGCTCGAAGGACAGGAACACTCCGGCGCCCTGTTCGGCGACGCCGACGCGCACCGGAGTGGGCAGACTCAGATGGTCCTTGGCGTACTCCAGATCCTCGAAGGCGAGCTGCCGGCCGCAGTAGAAGGCCTCCCTCGTCCAGAGGAAGGCCTCGGCGTTCGACTCGCCGCTCTGATGCTGCCCGGCCCGGTCCCACCAGGCGAACAGGGCCGCCTTGGCGTACCGGCGCCGGGCGTCCCGGTCGGCGTACGCCTCGTCCCAGGCCCGCACCTCCGCGAGCCCGGCGCCGGTCGGGCTGACCAGCGGTGGCACGGCACCGGAGTCGTTGTGCACGGCGATCCAGCCGAGTGCGGCAAGGCGTTCCACGATGCCCTCGACCAGCTCCAGGCTGCACCGCTCATGGTGTGCGTACGCGTCGCTGGCCACTCGCCGACCGGCGACACCGCCGCTCTCTTCGGCCAGCCAGAGGAGAAAACGCGCGGATGCGGCCCCCGTGTCGTCGTACACGGGGGAAAGGCCATCCGTAGGCACTGCCCGGGATCCGATCAACGTACGCCCCCAACTCCCGTGACCACCATGCGCGTTCGCCTTCCCCGAACAGCGATGTCACACACGTGGCACTTGAGCTTCCTTCACACGGGCGTGCAGCTCACGGTCCACCGACCAGTGACAGCATGGACTCGATGACCGCCTTCCCCTCCACAACCCCGGCTACCGGACGGTAATGTCGCCACCCGCCGGACGGCAGACGACACGAAACCGGCAGGTGAGCACGAAGGGGCCCTCATGGCGACGGACATGCCTGCAGAGACCATGCCTGCACAGACGTCGGCGGTCGACGACCGGTGGCAGCGCATGTGGAGCCACCGCGAGCAGCTGCTCAAGGTGGCCCGGCGCAGGTCGATGAGCCTTGAGGACGCCGAGGACGCGGTGCACGAGGCGATGCTGCGCGCCGCCGAACGCCCCGACCTGGACGACGAGCGACTCGCGGCCTGGCTGACGACGGTGACGATGCGGCTGTGCGTGGACCGCTACCGGCAGGTCAACCGCGAGGCCGAGGTCCGTACGAGCCCGACACTGATCGCACCCGGACCGGTGCCCGTCGAGGAGGCGGTGTGCGACCGGGCCGAGGCCAGGTGGCTGGCCGTACGCAGCGGCGAGCTGCCCGCGCGCCAGGCGGAGGCGCTACGGCTGAAGTCCGAGGACCTGGACGTCGGTCAGGTCGCCGTGCGGATGGGGCTGAGCTACCGGACCGTCGAGTCGCTGCTGGCCCGGGCCCGGCGCACGCTGCGCAACTCACTGGCGGCGACCCTCGGGGCCGCGCTGTACCTGATCGGGCGGGGGCGGCCGCACGGGGGCGGCAAGGCGCAGGCCATGGCGACCGCCTCGACGGCGGCAACCCTGGCGGTGGTGGCGGGGTTCGTGCTGCCGTACGCGTATGACGGAGGCGGGGGCGGGTCGGCTCCGCGGCCCACCGTGTCGGGGCCCGCGGAGGAGCTCCGGCCCGACGGCTCCGGCCGGGACGGGGCTCCGGACGCGCGAGAGGTCACGGACGCCACTGCGGGTCCCGAGCCCGGGACATCACCGTCGGCCGGGGACCGGTCGCTCATCCCCCTGTCCGTGCCGCCGTTGCCGGAGGTCTCGCTGCCGGAACTGCCCGCCCCGGAGGTACCACAGCTGCCACAAGCACCGCAGCTGCCCTCGGTACCGAGCGCGCCCGATGCCCCGGACCTGCCGGACACCAAGTCCCTGCGACGCGCCGAGCCCACCGCCCAGGCGGCCCCGGACACTCCGCCCGCACCGGCCGCCACGCCCACCCTCAGCGACGTACCCACCCTGAGCACACTCCCGTAGCCCCGCCTCCGCACTCCCGCACACATTCGTCAAAAAAACTCGCACTCATCGCGACGGACCCCCCGCCCCTCCCCGTAGAGCAGATGTCGGAGCTGCTCCACGGCTGGCTGAAGGGTGTACCGGATGGGTGTCGAGATCTGTGTGGAAGGGCTGACCAAGTCCTTCGGGCACCAGGTCATCTGGCAGGACGTGTCGCTGACGCTGCCCGCCGGAGAGGTCTCGGTCATGCTCGGGCCCTCGGGGACGGGCAAGTCGGTGTTCCTCAAGACGCTCGTGGGGCTGTTGAAGCCGGAGCGGGGGTCGGTGCGGATCGCCGGCCGGGACATCACCAAACTCCGTGAACACGACCTGTACGAGGTGCGGAAGCTGTTCGGTGTGCTGTTTCAGGACGGCGCGTTGTTCGGGTCGATGAGCCTGTACGACAACATCGCCTTCCCGCTGCGCGAGCACACCCGTAAGCCGGAGAGCGAGATCCGGCGGATCGTGCTCGAGAAGATGGACATGGTCGGCCTGATCGGCGCGGAGGAGAAGCTGCCCGGCGAGATATCCGGCGGGATGCGCAAACGGGCCGGGCTGGCGCGAGCCCTGGTCCTCGACCCCGAGATCATCCTCTTCGACGAACCCGACTCAGGCCTCGACCCCGTCCGCGTGGCCTACCTCAACCAGCTCATCGTCGACCTCAACGCCCAGATCGACGCGACCTTCCTGATCGTCACGCACGACATCGCCTCGGCCCGCCAGGTCCCGGACAACATCGGGCTGTTGTTCCGGCGCGAGCTGGTCATGTTCGGGCCCCGCGAGAAGCTGCTGACCAGCGACGAGCCCGTCGTACGGCAGTTCCTGAACGGCCGGATGCAAGGGCCGATCGGCATGGCGGAGGAGAAGGACGCCGCCCAGGTCGAGCAGGAGCTGGCGCAGATGGACGCCCCCACCAGAACTCCCGGCAGCCAGGTTCTGACTCCCCGCCTGCTGCCGGGCCCAGGCATCACCCGCCCGCCCCGCTGGCAGGCGATCGCGAGACGCGAGGCCGAGCTGCACCGCAGCAGGGAGGTGGCCGACGCATGAGCCTGTCGCCGACCGGAGCGCTCAGGCAGTCCGGCAATCTGTTCGCGATGGCCCTGGACGTCGTCCGGACCATGCCCCGACGCCCTTTCCAGGCAAGGGAGTTCATCCAGCAGGCCTGGTTCGTCGCGAGTGTGACCATCCTGCCGACGGCCCTCGTCTCGATCCCCTTCGGCGCGGTCATCGCCTTGCAGATCGGCAGCCTCACGCGGCAGTTGGGCGCCCAGTCCTTCTCCGGCGCCGCCTCGGTGCTCGCCGTGCTGCGCGAGGCCTCGCCGATCGTCACGGCGCTGCTGATCGCGGGTGCGGGCGGCACGGCGATCTGTGCGGACCTCGGGGCGCGGAAGATCCGCGAGGAGATCGACGCGATGCAGGTGCTGGGCATCGACCCGATCCACCGCCTCGTCGTACCCCGGGTGCTGGCCTCGATGGTGGTGGCCGTGCTGCTCAACGGTCTGGTGTCGGTGGTCGGCGTCGCGGGCGGCTACTTCTTCAACGTCATTCTCCAGAACGGCACCCCCGGCGCCTACCTGGCCTCCTTCACCACCCTCGCCCAGCTCTCCGACCTGTGGGCGGCCGAGATCAAGGCCCTCGTCTTCGGAGCGATCGCCGGGATCGTCGCCTCGTACAAGGGGCTGACCGCGAAGGGCGGTCCGAAGGGCGTGGGCGACGCGGTGAACCAGTCGGTGGTGATCACCTTCATGTTGCTGTTCGTGACGAACTTCGTGATGACCGCTGTGTACTTCCAAGTCGTTCCGCAGAGGGGCTAGTCGATGCGACTTCTCGACCGCCCACTCCGCTCCCTCGAAGAGCTGGGCACCCAACTCGTCTTCTACGGCCGCTCGTTGGCATGGACAGGCCGCACCCTTCGCCGCTACAAGAAGGAGATCCTGCGGCTGCTCGCCGAGGTGAGCTTCGGCCGCGGCGCGCTCGCCGTGGTCGGCGGCACGGTCGGGGTCATCGCCTTCCTGTCGTTCTTCACCGGCACGGAGGTGGGCCTCCAGGGCTACGCCGCGCTCAACCAGCTCGGCACCTCCAACTTCGTGGCGTTCCTGTCGGCGTACTTCAACACCCGCGAGATCGCTCCGCTGGTGGCCGGGCTCGCTTTGTCCGCGACGGTCGGGGCCGGTTTCACGGCGCAGCTCGGCGCGATGCGGATCAGCGAGGAGACCGACGCGCTGGAGGTCATGGGCGTTCCGTCGTTGCCGTTCCTGGTGACGACCCGGATGATCGCCGGGTTCGTCGCCGTCATCCCGCTGTACGTGATCGGGCTGCTGTCCTCGTACCTCGCCGCCCGGACCATCACCACCGGCTACTACGGGCAGTCGGCGGGCACGTACGACCACTACTTCCAGCAGTATCTGCCGCCGGTCGACGTGTTCTGGTCGTTCGGCAAGGTGATCGTCTTCGCCGTCCTGATCATCCTGGTGCACTGCTATTACGGCTACTACGCGAGCGGCGGACCGGCGGGCGTCGGCGTCGCGGTGGGCCGTGCCGTGCGGACGTCGATCGTCGCCATCAACGTCCTGGACTTCTTCCTGAGCCTCGCGATCTGGGGCGCCAACACGACCGTACGGATCGCGGGGTGAGCGGGATGAGAGTGCTGAGACTGCGGCTGTACGGCCTCGTGTTCCTCGCCGTGCTCGCGCTGCTGCTGTCGCTCGCCGTGGCCGTCTACCAGCAGGCGTTCACCCCGGTCGTGCGCGTCACGCTGGAGGCCGACAGCCTCGGCAACCAGCTCGATCCGCGCGCCGACGTCAAGCTGCGCGGGCTGCTGGTGGGCGAGGTGCGCGCGGTGCGGGCCGACGGCGAGAAGGCCACGCTCGACATCGCACTCAAGCCGGAGCACGTCGCGCACATCCCCGCCGACGTGCACGCGCGGCTGCTGCCCAAGACACTGTTCGGCGAGAAATACGTCGACCTCGTGGCGCCCCGCGACTCCTCGGCCCGGGCCATCCGCGCCGGGGACGTCATCACCCAGGACCGTACGAAGGTCGGTATCGAGTTGCAGCAACTGCTGAACGATCTGCTGCCGTTGCTGCGGACCGTGCAGCCCGGCAAGCTCAACGCCACGCTCTCGGCGTTCTCCACCGCGCTGGAGGGGCGCGGGGACCGGATCGGCGACAACCTCGTCCGCGTCGAGGACTATCTGCGCCGCCTCAACCCGCACATGCCCTCCCTGAAGGAGGACATCGCGCGGTTCGCCGACGTCGCCGAGGTGTACGGCGACGCGGCGCCCGACCTGATGAAGATCCTGCACAACACCGTCACCACCAGCCGCACCCTCGTCGAGAAGCGGAACCAACTGGCCGCCGCGCTCACCGCGACCACCGGCGTCGCGGGCACCGCGGACGAGTTCCTCGACGACAACGGCGACCGGCTGATCACCCTCGGCCGGGTCTCGCGCCCCACGCTGGACCTCTTCGCCCGCTACTCGCCCGAGTACCCCTGCCTCCTCGAAGGCCTGGTCAGGCAGGAGGAGGCCGCGGAGGAGGCATTCCGGGGCGGCGAGATGCGCATCACCCTCGAAGTCGTCCGGCAGCGGCCCGCGTACGAACCGGGTGAGGAGCCGCGTTATGGCGAGCGGTCGGGCCCGAACTGCAGAGGTCTCCCGGGACCCAGCGTGCCGGCACCCGACACCCGGCTCAACGACGGTACGGCGAAGGGGAGTTCGGGCAACAGCGGGCTGCCCGGCGGAGTCGACGTGTCCGCCACCGAGGCCGAACAGCGCGCGGTCGGTTCGCTCGTGGCGCCCGTGATGGGTGTGCCCGCCGACGAGGTGCCGCCGGTTGCGACCCTGCTGTTCGGCCCGATGGCCCGCGGTACGGCGGTGAGCGTCGCATGAGGACAGTTCGTACGAAGGCGACGGGAGCGCGGCAGGCCGCCGCGCCGCTGATCAAGTTCAGCCTCTTCGCGGTGGTGACGATCCTGGCGACGGCCCTGCTCGCCGCCACCATCGTCAACATCTCCTTCACTCCCGAGCACACGTACCGCGCGGTGTTCAGCGACGTCACGGGCCTGGAGGAGGGCGACGACATACGGGTGGCCGGGGTGCGGGTCGGCGAGGTCGAGGGCATCCGAATCAAGGACCGTACGCGGGCACAGGTGAGCTTCACGGTCAGCGCGGACCGTCCGCTGCTGCGCAGCACCGGCGCGGTCGTCCGCTACCGGAATCTGGTCGGACAGCGGTACATCGCGCTGACCGAGGGCGCGGGCGACGGGACACGGCTGCGGCCCGGCGGCATGATTCCGCTGTCGCGGACCCAGCCGGCCCTGGATCTCAACGCGCTGCTGAACGGCTTCAAGCCGCTGTTCGCCGCGCTCAGCCCCAAGGACGTCAACCAGCTCGCCACCGAGATCATCAAGACGCTTCAGGGCGAGGGCGGCACCGTCAACAGCCTGCTTGCGCACACGGCTTCGCTCACGACCACGCTCGCGGACCGCGACCAGCTGATCGGTTCCGTGATCGACAACCTCAACACCGTGCTGAAGACGCTCGACCGGCGCGGCGCCCGCTTCTCCGGACTGCTCAAGCAGCTGCGTCGGGTGATCTCCGGACTGTCCGCCGACCGCAAGCCCATCGGCGACTCGCTGGTGAGCATCGGCGACCTGGCCGCGGCCACCTCGGGACTGCTCGAGGACGCGCGCCCGCCGCTCAAGGACGACATCACCGAGCTGACCGATTTCACCGGAACGCTGAACAAGAACGAGAAGACCGTGGAGGGCGTGCTGAAGCGGCTGCCGAACAAGCTGGGCGAGCTGACGGGGACGGCGTCCTACGGCTCGTGGTTCAACTTCTATCTCTGTGACTTCGACGGCCGTGTGGTGCTGCCGAAGACGCGGGAAGTGCTCACTCCCGAGCTGCATGTGGCGAGGGCGAGGTGTGGCGGATGACCCGCAAGCAGCGTCCCCGCAAGCACCGTCCGGAACCCCTGGTGAAGGTCCGCATCGACCCGCCGAAGCTGCTGAGATTCCTTCGGCCGAGGCTGCCGAGAATCCCGCAGCCGAGGCTGCCTCGGATACGGCTTCGCCCACGCCTGAAGCCGTTCCGGGACCGCAACCCCGTGATCATCGGCGCCGTCGGTCTCACCACCCTCGCCCTGCTGGCCGTAGCCGCGTTCAACGCCGACAGTCTCCCGCTGATCGGCGGCGGCCGGACGTACAGCGCGGCCTTCTCGGAGGCGGGCGGGCTCAAGGCGGGCGACGAGGTGCGGATCGCCGGGGTCAAGGTCGGCAAGGTCGAGGAGGTCGATCTGGATGGCGACCACGTCAAGGTCACCTTCAAGGTCAAGGGCGAGCCGGGGTTCGGCCCGGCGACCGGTGCGTCGATCCGCGTCAAGACGATCCTCGGCGCCAAGTATCTGGCGCTGCATCCGAAGGGGCCGGGGCAGTTGAAGCCCGGCAGCGAGATCCCGCTGCGGCGGACGGTCGCGGCGTACGACGTCGTGCAGGCCTTCAGCGATCTGACCACCACGACCGAGGAGGTCGACACGGAGCGGCTCGCGCAGGCGCTGGACACCATCTCCACCACGTTCCAGGACTCGCCCGCCGAGGTACGGGCGTCCATCAAGGGGCTGTCGCGGATCTCCAGGACGGTCGCCTCGCGCGACAAGGCGCTGCGTGAACTCCTCGACCACGCGAACGGGGTCACCGGGGTGCTGGCCGAGCGTTCCGAGGACTTCTCCGCACTCGTCAAGGACGGCGACAAGCTGTTCAAGGAGATCAACAAGCGGCGCACGGCGATCCACAACCTGCTCAAGAGCTCGGCCGCGCTCGGCATCCAGCTCTCCGGTCTGGTCGAGGACAACAGCAAGGAGATCGGGCCCGCCCTCAAGGGCCTCAACACCTTCGTGAAGATGCTGGAACGCAACCAGTCGAGTCTCGACCGGAGCGTCAAACTGCTCGCGCCCTATGTGCGGGTCTTCACCAACACCCTCGGCAACGGCCGCTGGTTCGACAGCTACATCCAGAACCTGGTCGCCGCTCCGGTGGTGCCTCGGACGGGAGGCTCGCGATGAAGTCACCATGGGGAAGTTCACCCCTGGCTCGCCGCCTGGCCCTGGTCACCGCCCTGGCCGTCGTCGCCACACTCACCGTCGTGCTGTGGCCGCGCTCCGAACCCGTGCGCGTCACCGCGTACTTCCCGCGCACCGTCGGCATCTACCCCGGCTCGGACGTCCGCGTCCTCGGTGTCCGGATCGGCGAGGTCAAGAAGATCACGCCGGAGGGCGAGCGGGTGCGGGTCGAGTTCGAGTACGAGGAGGGCCGCAAGGTGCCGGCCGACGCCAAGGCGGCGATCATCAACTCCTCGGTGGTCAGCGACCGTTACCTACAGCTGCTGCCGGTGTACCGGAAGGGCCCGGTGCTGCGGGACGGAGACGTGATCCCCGAGGCGCGTACGGCCGTACCGGTCGAACTGGACCGGATCTTCGACAGTCTGCACACCACCTCGGAGGCGCTCGGCCCGAAGGGCGCGAACAAGGACGGCTCCTTGTCACGGCTGCTGGGAGTGAGCGCGGACAACCTGGACGGGCAGGGCGAGAACCTGAACCAGACGGTCGAGGACCTTTCGCAGGCGGTCACGACCCTGTCCGACGGACGGGGGGACCTGTTCGGGACCGTACGGAACCTGCAGGTGTTCACGGCCGCGCTGGCGGCCGACGACAAGAGCGTGCGGTCGTTCAACAGCAGCCTCGCCAAGGTGGCGAAGCAGCTCGCCGGGGAGCGCAAGGACCTCGCGGCGGCGCTGAAGCATCTGGGGACGGCGCTCGGGGACATCTCCGAGTTCGTGAAGAAGAACAAGAAGTCGCTGACCTCGAACGTGAAGGGGCTGAGCAAGGTCACGAAGGTTCTTGTCACTCAACGGGCCGCTTTGGAAGAGCTGTTGGAGGTCGCGCCCACCGGTCTCTCCAATCTCCAGAACGCCTACAACGCGTCCGCCGGCACCCTCGACACCCGCAACAACCCGGACGGGCCGCAGGATCCGGCCGCGCTGCTGTGCTCCCTGTTGAGGACGACCGGGGACGAGGGCGGCAAGAACCCCGACTGCGGGGACCTGGAGAAGCTCTTCGACTCCCTGCCCGAAGTGCCGCGGGCCCCGGCGGTGCCGAGCACGGGCACGGTCGACCGGACGCTGGGCGGAATTCTGGGGGCGAACGCATGAGCATGCTGCGCAAGGGCGGGGCGGTCGCCTGGGCGGCGGTCGGTTCGGTGCTGCTGTCCGGCTGCGAGTTCAACGGCTGGTACGACGTCCAGCTGCCCGGCGGCGCCGCCGCGGACGGCCACGCCTATCACGTCACGGTCGAGTTCAGGGACGTACTCGACCTGGTGCCGCAGTCGGCGGTCAAGGTCAACAACGTCACCGTGGGCGCGGTCGAGAAGGTGGAGCTGGCCGGCTGGCACGCGCGGGTACGGCTGCGGGTCGCCGACTCGGTGAAGCTGCCCGGCAACGCGGTCGCCGAGCTGCGGCAGACCAGCATGCTCGGCGAGAAGTACGTGGCGCTGTCCGCCCCGCCGGACGCGGACCCCGTGGGCCGGCTCGGCGACGGCGACCGGATCCCGCTGTCCCGCAGCGGCCGTAACCCGGAGATCGAGGAGGTGCTGTCCGCCCTGTCCGCGCTCCTCAACGGCGGCGGAGTGGCCCAGCTCAAGACGATCACCGTGGAGCTCAACAAGGCTCTGGCGGGCCGGGAGAACAGGGTCAAGTCCCTGCTCAAGGAGCTGAACACGTTCCTCGGCGGACTGGACGAACAGCGCAAGGACATCGTGCGCGCACTCAAGGGCATCGACCGGCTGGCGAAACGGCTCGGGAAGGAGAAGAAGACCATCGCCCGGGCCGTCGACACCATGCCGCCCGCCCTGAAGGTCCTCGCCGACCAACGACGTGATCTGACGAAGATGCTCACCGCGCTGTCGAAGCTCGGCAAGACCGGCACCAAGGTGGTCAACGCCTCGCGGGACGACACGGTCGCGAACCTGAAGCAGTTGAGACCGATCCTGCAACAGCTGAACAAGGCGGGCGACGATCTGCCCAACTCCCTTGAGCTGCTGACCA
The DNA here is from genome assembly GCF_054783935.1 of Streptomyces pseudoechinosporeus. Taxonomy (NCBI): domain Bacteria; kingdom Bacillati; phylum Actinomycetota; class Actinomycetes; order Kitasatosporales; family Streptomycetaceae; genus Streptomyces; species Streptomyces pseudoechinosporeus. Next base: position 237,495 of record NZ_BAAGPS010000011.1, on the reverse strand, counting down.
CTTACCCGTTTCCGCGCAACGCGGTCGACGCCGTCAAGGGCGACTACGTCAACCTCAAGATCACCGCCGACCTCGATCTGACGGGCATCTACGGCAACCTCACCGACGAGCCCGGAGCGGGGGGTGGGGAGGACAAGGGCCAGGACGACGAGCCCGAGGTTCCGGATCTGCCCGAACTCCCGGACGTACCGGACGTACCGGATCTGCCGACCCCCACGGCGCTGCCGAGCACGCCGAACCTGCCGGACGCACCCGTCGAGCCCTCGGCGCCCTCGGACGGCGGCCCGCTGTGCCCACCGGTGTGCACCAGCAGTTATGCCGCCCACGGGACCTCAGGCTCAGGCGGACTTCCGTCAGGGATCGACCTCGCGCTCGCGGAGCTCATGCTGAAGGGGATACAGCCGTGATCACACGTACGGTCAAGGCTCAACTGCTCGCCTTCGCCACCGTCACCGCCGTCGGAGTGTCGTACGTCGGCGCCGAGTACACGGGCCTGGTGGACGAACTCCTCGACCGCGGTTACACCGTGCGGGCCGACTTCGCCGACTCCGGGGGCATCTTCTCCGGCGCCGAGGTCACGTATCGCGGAGTGCCGGTGGGCCGGGTCGGCGCGCTGCGGCTCACCGGCTCCGACGGCGTCACGGTGTCCCTCGACATCGAGGGCGACGGGCCGCGCATCCCGGCGAACACCCTGGCCGTGGTGGCGAACCGTTCGGCGGTGGGCGAGCAGTACGTCGATCTGCAGCCGCGCAACTCCGGCGGGCCGTATCTGCTCGAGGGCAGCACGATCCCGCGCGAGAGCACGCGGGTCCCGCTGCCCACCACGGACATGGTCCTCAGTCTGGACCGGCTGGTCACCTCGGTCGGCAAGGACGATCTGCGGGTCACCGTCGACGAGTTGGGCAAAGCCTTCTCCGGCACCGGACCGCCGCTGAGCCGGCTGGTGGACTCGGGCAACGCACTGGTCGAGTCGGCGTCCGACTCGCTCCCGCAGACGATCTCGCTGATCGAGGACTCACGGAAGGTCCTCAAGACGCAGGCCGACCAGGGCTCGTCCATCAAGTCGTTCTCTCGCGATCTGGCGGCGCTCACCGCGGAGTTGAAGTCGAGCGACGGGGATCTGCGCAAGCTGATCGGGAACGCGACACCGGCCGCGCAGGAGGTCAACTCGCTGCTCAAGTCCACCAGTCCGGATCTGCCGGTCCTGCTGGCCAACCTGATCAGCGGCGGCCAGGTCACGCTGGCGCGGCTGCCCGGCGTGGAGCAGGCCCTGGTCACTTTCCCGGTGGTGGTCGCGGGCAGTTACACCGTCATCCCGGGTGATGGCACCACCCACTTCGGGCTTGTCCTCAACGCCGACGATCCGCCGCCGTGCACCCAGGGATACGGGACGCGGCGGCGCGACCCCGCGGACACGAGCACGCGCCCGGCCAACACCGACGCCCGCTGCACGGCTCCGCGCGGCGGGGACACCTCGGTGCGCGGCGCACAGAACGCGCCCGGTGCGTCGTCCGGCTCCGGCGCTGCCGACCGGGCGGCGTACGTCGCGCCGTACGACCCGGAGACCGGCACCGCCACCGGCCCGGACGGAACGCCCGTCGAGATCGGCTCGACGGGCGGACAGCAGACCGTGTTCGGAAAGGAATCGTGGCAATGGCTGCTCGTGGGACCGATGGCGTGATCGGGAAGCTGCAGGCGCTGGGGGTCCTGGCGTTCGCCGGGCGGCGCGGGGCACTTCTGGGTTCCGCCCGGCGGCGCAGGGCCCTGTCAGCAGGGCTCGCCGTGGCGACGGCTGTTACCACTGTGCTGACCGTCTGGCTGAGCCTCCAGTTGCTCGAGCGGCACGAGGCGGAGCAGCGGCGCCAGGACATCCTCGCGGCGGCTCGTCAGTCGGCGCTGAACTTCACCTCGCTCGACTACCGGCACTACGACCGGGACAGCGGGAACGTGCTGAAGGGCGCCACCGGCGACTTCAAGGAGCAGTTCGCCGCGCAGACCGAGGAGTTGACCGCGCTGGTCGCCCGGAACAAGTCGGTGTCCGAGGGCCGGGTCCTCGATGCGGGCATCGTCCGTTCCGACGAGCGCTCGGCCCGGGTCCTGGTGGTCGCCGACAGCAAGGTGACCAACACGGCCGTACCCGACGGGGAGGCGCGCACGTACCGGCTGCAACTCGACCTCGTCCTGCGGGACAGTCGCTGGCTGACGTCCGACGTGGAGTTCGTCGGCTGACCGGGCTCCGCCCCGCCGTGCAAACAGTTCCGTACGACCAGTAAGGAGAAAGACCGTGGCGAACCCGACTTCCCGAACGCGCGGCGCCGGCTCGCCCGCCCGCCGCACCCTGACGGCGGCCAAGCGCGCGGCGGCCAAGCGCGCGGAGCGCGTCACCGGCGATCCCGGGGTCCCGGCCCCGGTGGAAGAGACCGCCGACAAGACACCGCGGCGGCCGGAAGGGCAGGAGTCCGGGCCCACCGTGCTCATCGAGGTTCCGGACGGCTGGGACGACCCGCCGGAGCCGTCACCGGAGTCCTTCGAGGAGGATCCGCCAGAGGGCGAGGACGAGAACGAGGGCGGGACCGTCTCCGGTACCGCTGCGCGCCGGTCCCGCGCGAGGCTGCTCACCGCAATCCTGTCCCTCCTGCTCGTGGCGGGTCTGGTCGCGGTCGCCGTGCTCGGATGGCAGTACCGCGAGGGGCGGCGGGCCGAGCAGGCACGCGGGCAGGCGCTCACGGCCGCGCGGAAGGCGGCGCCCGTCGTGCTGTCGTACGACTACCGGCGCCTGGACCGTGGCTTCGACGCGGCACGCGCCCATCTCACCGGGGACTTCCGCGACGAGTACCGGAAGACCACGAAGACAGTGGTCGGGCCGACGGCCAGGAAGTACGAGGGAGTGGTGAAGGCCACCGTCGTGGAACCCGCCGGCGGCGGCACTCCCGCGGCCTCGGTCGTGTCGGCCTCACCGGACAAGGCGGTCGTGCTGCTCTTCGTCAACCAGGTGACCAGGAGCACCCAGGTGTCGGGGCCGCGCGTGGATCTCAACCGGGTGCGGATGACCCTCGACCGCACGTCCGAGGGCTGGAAGGTGAGCGCCGTCGACGCGCTCTGAGCACACTCCCTGACCATCTCCCTGGTCATGCTCTCCGCGCATCCCGCGCGGGGGGCGTTTTTCTGCGCCCGCTCTTGACAGGGTTCCCCCGCCTTGGGCAGCCTTTCCATTAAGCAGAAACTAAATTCCGCATTATGAAATATCAAGGAAAGGGGGCGCCGACCCCGATGCCAGGTTCCGAATGGGCCACAGCCACAGACCAGCGCTTCAACGTCAACCTGTCCATCCTCTTCACGGAACTCCCGCTCCTGGAGCGCCCCGCGGCAGCCGCCGCGGCGGGCTTCAGCGCGGTCGAGCTGTGGTGGCCCTGGGTCGACTCCCCCACTCCCGACCAGTCCGAACTCGATGCCCTGAAGCAGGCGATCGAGGACGCGGGCGTGCGGCTGACCGGCCTGAACTTCTACGCCGGGCAGCTGCCGGGCCCGGACCGGGGCGCGCTGTCGATTCCGGGCGAGGAGTCGGAGAAGTTCCGCGCGAACGTCGACGTGGTGGCGGACTTCGCCCAGTCCTTGGGCTGCGGGGCGCTCAACGCGCTGTACGGCAACCGCGTCGAGGGCATGGACCCGGCCGAGCAGGACGCGCTCGCGCTGGAGAACCTGGCGCTCGCGGCCCGGGCCGCCGACCGCATCGGCGCGATCCTCCTGATCGAGACCCTCAACCAGCCGGAGTCGCCGCGCTACCCGCTGGTGTCCGCCCCGGCCGGCATCGGCATCGTCGACAAGGTCAACGAGGCGACCGGCCTCGGCAACGCCAGGTTCCTCATGGACCTCTACCACCTGTCCATGAACGGCGAGGACCTGCCGTCGGTGATCGAGCGGTACGCCGCGAAGACCGGCCACGTCCAGATCGCCGACAACCCGGGGCGCGGTGCACCGGGTACGGGGACGTTGCCGCTGGAGGACCTGCTGGACCAGCTCAGGAAGGCGGGTTACGAGGGCTGGGTGGGCCTGGAGTACAAGCCGGGCGACCGCCCGAGCACGGAGGCCTTCGAGTGGCTGCCGCGCGAGGCCCGCGCCGCCCGCTGAACGGCAACCCACAGACGTAGTACAGCAGTTGGAGAGGCACCCTGATGAGCAGCGAACTTCCCAAGGTCGCGTGGATCGGGCTCGGCATCATGGGCTCCCCCATGTCCGAGAACCTGATCAAGGCGGGTTACGACGTCACCGGCCACACCCTGGAGCAGGACAAGCTCGACCGCCTGGCCGCTGCCGGCGGGACCGCGGCCGGCTCCATCGCCGAAGCCGTGCGGGACGCCGACGTCGTGATCACGATGGTGCCCGCATCGCCGCAGGTCGAGGCCATCGCGTACGGCCCTGACGGCATCCTGGAGAACTCCAGGTCCGGCACCCTGCTGATCGACATGTCGTCCATCACCCCGCAGACCTCCGTCGACCTGGCCAAGGCCGCGGCAGCGAAGGGCATCCGCGTCCTCGACGCCCCCGTCTCCGGCGGCGAGGCGGGCGCCGTCGAGGCCGTACTGTCCATCATGGTCGGCGGCGAGCAGACCGACTTCGACGAGGCGAAGCCGGTCTTCGAGGCGCTCGGCAGGACCATCGTGCTCTGCGGCCCGCACGGCTCCGGCCAGACCGTGAAGGCCGCGAACCAGCTGATCGTCGCCGTGAACATCCAGGCCTGCGCCGAAGCCGTCGTGTTCCTGGAGAAGTCGGGCGTCGACCTGAACGCGGCCCTCGACGTCCTGAACGGCGGCCTCGCCGGCTCCACCGTGCTGACACGCAAGAAGGACAACTTCCTGAACCGCGACTTCAAGCCGGGCTTCCGCATCGACCTGCACCACAAGGACATGGGCATCGTCACGGACGCCGCCCGCAACGTCGGCGCCGCACTGCCGGTCGGCGCCGTCGTCGCCCAACTCGTCGCCTCGCTACGTACACAGGGCGACGGCGGCCTGGACCACTCGGCGCTGCTGCGCGCGGTCGAGCGCCTCTCCGGCGCGCAGGTCTGACGCCCCGATGACTCCGGGTGGCGCCGCCGCTTGACATCTGTCCTGTCGCGCCTGGGCGGCGGCGCCATCCGGACACACAATGAGCCGCCGGGCACGGACATGAACCACTTTCCGGGCCGTCCATCGTCTCGTCCCTCTGTGCTCAGGGTCAGACCGGCAGGTGCCACGTGGGTCCGTCAGGTGCCCCGAGCCAGACGTGTTGGGTGCCGTCGGCCTCCACGGTCATGCCGAAGTCGGACTGTGGGGGTGCTCCGGCCTCCTGCCAGGTGGTGAGGGCGTCCTCCACGGCATCCCACAGGCGCAGGGGGCCGTGCTGGTGTACCTGCCAGCCGTTGCCTGCGGGTTCGGTCCATGCCTGTGAGCCGGTGGCGACGTCTACGAGGATCACGCCGTCGCCGGTGGTCATGAGTTCGGCGGAGGGCGCGGCGAGCTGGGCGAGGAAGTGGCCGGTCCAGTCGTCGAGAAGGCCGAGGTCCAGGCGGGCGGGGCGGGCGTCGCCCAGGCGCTGGTAGTAGGTGGGGCGGGGCGGGCGTTCGTGGGGGCGGGCGAGCATGTAGCCGATCTGGTCCCCAGCGAAGCGTCCGGTGGCGGTGCCGTCGTCGTGGACGGTGAGGCGGATGAGGCCGGAGGCGAGCATCCACCCGCTGATGGTGGTGGTGATGGTTCCGCCGTCGCGCACCTGGTACAGCCAGGCGGTAGGGATGTGCCGGACCGCGCAGGTCGCCACGATCGCGTCGTAGTCGGCGGCGTCCTTGTGCCCGGCGAGTCCGTCTCTGGTGACGAGCGTCGGGGCGTATCCGGCGGCGTGGATGTGGCCTGCTGCGGCGGCGGCAAGGTGCGGGTCGTATTCGATGGAGTACACGTTCTTGTCGCCGAGGCGGTGACAGAGGACGGCGGTGGAGTAGCCGGTGCCGGTGCCGATCTCCAGCACCTTGTCACCCTCGCGGATGCGCGCGAGGTCGAGCATGCGCACGATCAGTGAGGGCAGGGTGCTGGACGAGGTGGGGCTGCCGGTCAGCGGTCCGGGGGCGTCCGCGGCGGCGATACCGTCGATCTGGGTGACCCAGGTGGTGTCCTGGTAGACGAGGCGGAGCCATTCGTCGTCGCCGGTCGTGCGGCGGTGCACGGGCTCCCACTGGGTGCCGGACGGGCGGAACACCGTGTCGTCGAGGAAGAGTTCACGCGGGACGGCTGCGAGCGCATCACGCCACGCGGGGTCTTCCACAGGGATGGCCGCAGCCAGTGCGCGGCGGAGCTGGGCCGGGTCGGCGGTCATGCGTGGCCTCCGTGCTGGAGCTGATCGGCGAGGGCGGCGGTGATCGGAGCGGTGATGTGGTCGGGGAACCACGCCCATTGGCCGTTGGGATTGCACTCATACCAGTGCCACAGGCCCTGGGCGTCCAGACCGAAGTCGAAAGCACCGAAGACCAGGCCGAAGGCGTCGAGGTAGGCGCGTACCCCTTTGGCGGTCTCGGGCGGGACGGTGATGGGGGTGTAGGTGAGCCGGTCGTAGTGGCGTCGCCAGTCGACACCGGGCGAGCCGTCGAGCCGGACGGCGAACAGACGCTCGCCCACGGCGGTCAGGCGGATGTCGGCGGTCTTGGTCACCCGCTGCTGGAACAGGTGCGCGGTGTGGCGTATCCGGTCGTCGATCTGGGCGGAGGTGACATCGTCGATCCACACCGTCAGCGCCCGGCCGTCAGCGTCGGCGTAGTCGGTTTCCCTCAGCGGCTTGTAGAGCACCGGCCCGTGCTCGGTCGCGAACGCGCGGGCCTGGTCGGGGTCGTTGGTGATCAGGGTGGGAGGCACGGTCAGCCCGCAGCGGGCCGCCATCGCCAGCTGCGCGGGCTTGTACTCGGCATCCCGGTTGCACCACGGGTGATTCAGGTAGTGGGCGCCGGGGAGGGCGGCGAGGATACCGCCGAGCCCGTAGCGGGCCTCCTCCACAGCCCAGCGGGCGGTCTGCCCGCTCATGGCGAGGTCGGCGGTGTAGGGAGTGGGCCGCCGCCAGTACACCGAGCGCACGCTGTCCAGGTCGAGCGTGCGGGACTCGGTGGCCAGGGTGCCGCCGGGCCCAATGCTGTCGAACACCGCCGACGCGGTGACCGTCGTGGGAAAGTCCCCGGGATCCAGGCGTACCACGGGCACGCGGCGCCGGTTGAGTTCGGTGATCACCTCGTCGGCTGTTGCGTCGCCCAGGCGCGTGACGACCAGGACGGGCGGCCCACCCGCGGCCATCAATCGCTGTCTCCCTGCTGGTCGCTGCCCTGGTCCGGGGTGCCGTCGAGGCTGGTCTTCGTCGCTGTCTCCTTCGACGTCTCCGTCCGCTTGTGCCGGTCCAGTGACGGCACCAGGGTGCCGTCAGGGTCCACCCACGCAGCGGTCTGCGTCTCGGCGTCGAGGACCGCGCGGGCAGCGGGCAGAACTTCAGCAGGAGGGAACGGCTTCATACGGCTGACACCCCAAGGGGTGACCTGATCGTCCGGCGCTGTGGCCTGCATGGGTCTCCTCGTTTCTCGGTCGCTCTTACGGTGGCACTGGTTACTCATCGGTTTCCCTCTCCGCCTTCGCGCGCCGGAACCGAGCCATCGCGAGGAGTTGGGACACCGCGTCCGGAACGGCGAGGTCGCCGGGGCCGTCCATCGGGACGCACCAGTACGAGCGCACGCCCTCCGGCTCCGTACGATCCGGTCGCGGTACGCCGAGGAAGCAGCCGCGCCCGAGGAACTCCGCCTCCGGGTCACGGCGGACGGCCCACTCGTAGCGCCGCCCGGCGCTCACCGGTACGAGGACGTAGTACCGCTGGGCATACAGGTCCACGAACACCGGGCCACCCTGCAAGGCCTCCGCGAGGAAGGCGTCGATCTTCCGGGAGTTGTCCGTACCGGCCGCCGTGCGCACCAGGTCACCCGAGATCCGGATCGCACCGAACAGGCCCCCGCACCGCAGGAGCGCGATCCCACTCTCCTGCCACTGAGTCCGGGCCTGCTTCATGTCCTGCGCCGCCGCCAGGAGCCAGGTACCGACCGCGATCTCGCGATCCTGGCGGGAGTGCACGAGCACGCCCGCTCCGGTCGCGGTGGGATCCGGGCTGGTGGCGTTGTCCTGTGTGGTTCCTGCTCTGGTCATCGTCACGCCTTGGTCAGGGAGCGGGGAGGGAGCCCCGCCCACGGGGTTGGCGATCAGCGTTCTCCGTCCTCCCGTAGCCCCGCCATCTCCTGAAGGGTTGCCTCTGAGGCACTTTCGAGTGACAGACGCAGCCTCGGGGTAGCTTTGAAGTCGCTTCTGTTCAGGGCGTGTTGCCGTGAGAGGAGCCGAAGGTATCCCCTTCCGGAGAAGGGATCGATCCACGGACGCGCCGGCTGAGCGGCGCCGGAGAGCGGGGGCGGTATGAGCGGCGAGCCGAACACACTGCTCAAGTTGCTGTGTGACCGGGAGCGGCTGACATACCGCAAGTTCAATGAGCGGTTCACCCAGACCGGGGTGGAGCTGTTCGGTCGCAACCCCAACAATCCAACCTGCGGTGAGCCTCAGTTCCGGCGCTGGACTGGCGGCAAGCTCATGGGCCTGCCCGGAGCCGAGACATGCGCGATTCTTGAGCGCATGTTCCCCGGCCACACCGCGGAGCAACTGTTCGCGCGGCCGTCCGAGGTCATCGACGCCCAGGTACCCGCATACGACCTGGATCTGGAAGAACGAATCGCAATGACCGCACGTGAAGCCCATGAGGACGCCGACGCAACCGCCGGTACGTCCGTCTCCGACAACACCATCGACGAGCTCCACGACCAGGTCGTCACCCTCGCGCGGCGCTATCACCGCCTCGCGCCGGTGAGGGCTTTCGAGGAGGCCGACGCCCTTCGCCAGGAGATCGAGCGCCAGAGGGACCGGACGCAGGCGCCTGCGCAGCTCCAAGTCCTGATGATCCTCAACGGCCAGGTGGCGGCCCTGCTGTCCTCCGCGGCCTTCAACCTCGGCTACCTGCGCCACGCGAGGACGTTCGCCCGCACTGCCGCCTTGTTCGGAGAGAGCACACGGTTCGCGCCGTTGCGGGCGTTCGCCGACGGGACCCTGGCGTACATCGCGTACCACGCGGGTGACAACACCGAAGCCGTAGCCAAAGCCGTCCGTGCCCTGTCGTACGGCGGACTCGGCGACGTCGCACAACGACGCCTGCACGCGATTCAGGCACGTGCGTACGCCCACCTCGGCGACATCGCGTCCGCGCAGCAGGCAATCCGGCTCTCCGGGGAAACCGGCCGCGACCGCGTGGATGAGCTCCACGACGCGGTGGGCGGCGAGTTCGGTTTCACCGCCGAGCGGCTGGCCATGTCCAACAGCACCACCGCGCTCATCATCGGCGACGGCGGCCGAGCCGAGGCCGCCGCCCGAGAGGCGCTCGACCTCCTTGAACAGCGATCGCGGGAAGACCAGTCAGCCCATGTTCGGGGCGGCGCGGCGGCCGACTTGGCGATGGCGCGCCTCCTGGCCGACGACGTCGAGGGAGCATCCGCAGCACTGACGCCGGTGTGGGAGATCCCGAGCGATCAGCGGATGACGGGCATCGTGGTCCGCACGGCCCGTATCCACCGCCACCTGTCACGGCCGACGTACCACGGCGCGCAGCTTCCCGGACAACTACGCGAGCGGATCGAGGACTTCACTCGCGTGTCCCCGCCGTACCAGATCGGCCCGCACGTCGGGCTCCTCGCCCTCGAAGCCTGATCACAGCGAGGCGAGGATCTTCGCCTCCTTCTCCGGGGCGATCCCGTGCGCTGCCCACCGCGGGTGGTCCACGGGGCGCCCGTCCCGGGCAAGCCACGCCCAGGTGTCCCGGATCGTCTCAGCGATCGGCCGACAGCGCAGGCCCGCGGCGACGGCACGCCCTGAGTCCACCGACCACACGCCTGCGTGCGTACGCCACAACGGCAGCTCCGTCCACTGCTGCACGCCCTGCTCGATCAGGACGTCCGGCTCCACCCACACCGGGATTCCCGTACTGTCCGTCACCGTCAGGCACTCGCCGAGGAAGTCAGCGAAGGCGATCCCCTCGGGGTGCGTGACGTTGTAGCCGCCGCCGGTCGCACTCGCGGCCCGGTCCAGCGCGAACTCGGCGACGTCGCGGACGTCGACCGGCTGGATGCGCTGCCCGGACGGCGCCGGGGCCACGATGCGCCCGCCGCGCTTGGCCCTGTTCAGCCACCAGGGGAGGCGGCCGACGTACTCACCGGGGCCGAGGATCACGCCCGACCGCAGGAAGACTGCCGCGTCCCCGAAGGCTTCGGTGACGGCGCGTTCGCCGCCGGCCTTCTGGAACCCGTACACCGTGGGGCTTCCGTCCTCGCCCGTGTACCCGTACGTCTCGTCGGCGTCCGCAGGGCACTCCAGCACCGGTGAAGCATCCGTCAACGGCTGGTGCGGCCACCCTTCGTAGACGGACACAGTGGAAATGTGGACCCAACGCTGTGCCGTGTCCCGGAGTGCGGTGGTGGCCAACAGGACGTCACGCGGCGCGAGTTCGGAGCTGGACGTGTCGATCACGGCGTCCCATGGGCCGCGCTGGGCGAGCCGGGTCAGATCCGCCCGGACCGTACGGTCACCGTGGACCGGCTGTACGCCCACGACGTCAGGGCCGGATCGCCCGCGGTTGAAGGTGGTGACGTCCCATCCCTTCGCAAGCGCTCGCTCCGCGATGGACTTGCCCAGGAACCAGGTCCCGCCGATGACCAGAATGCGCATGGCCATGATCCTGCCCTCACGAGGAGAGGCGGGGGAAGTGTCCCTACTGAGTTGGCGGACATGGGGAACGAAGGGCCGTCACCGCAGCAGTCCAGGCTCAGGGAGGCGTTGGGCGAGGTGGCACTCCGCCAGCCCGAGCCTGGGACGCATGTTCGTCCGCTCGACCTACTTGACGCCGATGTCAGGCAGCAGACAAAGGCGCGGCGTCACCCACTGGCGGGTTGAGGCGAGCGAAGCCTTCCTGGCGCTGGTAGGGGAAGTACGGGTAGGGCGCCGTCTTGCCGCTCGCCGCATTGAGTTTCGCCATCTGGTCGGGCGTGAGCGTCCAGCCGACGGCGCCGAGGTTCTGACGGAGCTGCTGCTCGTTGCGGGCGCCGATGATGACGGAGGAGACGGTGGGCCGCTGCAGCAGCCAGTTGAGGGCGATTTGCGGAATGTTTCTGCCGGTCTCCTGTGCGATCTCGTCGAGGGCGTCGACCACGCGGTAGACGTATTCGTCCCCGACCGGTGGGCCGTAGTCGGCGGTGTGGTGCAGTCGGCTATTGGCCGGTAGCGGCTGGCCGCGGCGGACTTTGCCGGTGAGCCGTCCCCAGCCGAGGGGGCTCCAGACGAGGGCTCCGAGGCCCTGATCCAGCCCGAGGGGCATCAGCTCCCATTCGTAGTCGCGGCCGATGAGAGAGTAGTAGACCTGATGTGCGACATAACGCGGGCGGCCATACCTCTCCGCGACCGCGAGGGACTTCATCGCCTGCCACCCAGAGAAGTTGGAGATGCCGAGGTAACGGACCTTTCCCGCCCGTACGAGATCGTCGAGTGTGGACAGGACTTCCTCGACCGGCGTGCCGGCGTCGAAGGCGTGCAGCTGGAACAGGTCGATGTAGTCGGTGCCGAGCCGGCGCAGGGCGTCCTCGCAAGCGGTGATCAGACGCGAACGGGAGGAGCCCGCCTCTCCCGGGCCGTCGCCCATCGGCAGGCTGGTCTTGGTGGACACGATCACCTGGCCCCTGCGGCCCTTGATCGCTTCGCCAAGGACCTCCTCGGACGCGCCGCCGGAGTAGACGTCGGCGGTGTCGAACATCGTGATCCCGGCGTCGAGGCAGATGTCCACGAGGCGGCGCGCTTCTCGCGCATCGGTGTTGCCCCAGGCGCCGAACAGCGGTCCTCGGCCGCCGAAGGTGCCGGCACCGAAGCTCAGCGCGGGGACCTTGAGGCCGGACGCACCCAGCCGCCTGTATTCCATGCTGATCCTCTTTCATCGGAGGGGCAACTAACGGGTCTACCGTTCCGTTAGAGTGGTTCTCAACGTAGCAGGCGTGAGCAATTAACGGAACTGGAGTACCGTTATGGGGGTTGAAGGTACGGAGCCGGGGACCGTCCGCCCCGGAGGGCGCACGGCGCGGGTGCGGGCGGCAGTGCTGCAGGCGACCGGGGACACCCTGGCGGAGCAGGGATTTGCCCACCTGGACTTCGCCGACATCGCGCGCCGTGCCGAAGTGGGCAAGACCACCGTCTACCGCCGCTGGGGAACGGTGACCAGCCTGGTGGCCGACCTGCTGCTGGACATGGCCGAGCAGTCACTGCCACGGACCGAGACCGGCTCGCTGCTCGGCGACCTCAAGGCCAACGCCCGGCTCGTGCAGCGCACCTTGGCCGACCCGCGGCAGGGGGCACTGTTCAAAGCGGTGATCGCGGCCGCCACCTGCGAGTCGAAGACGGCCGAGGCCCTGCACCGCTTCTACGACATCCGCGTCAAGGAGTGGGCACCCTGCGTCCAGCAGGCCATCGACCGGGGGGAGGTACCTGAGGGCACCGACCCCCACGAGGTGATCCGTGCCGTCTCCGCCCCTCTCTACTACCGCCTGCTGACCAGCGGCGACAGCCTCGACGAAGCCGCCGCAGACCGGTCCGCCGAGGCCGCCGCAGCCGCAGCGCGCGCGGGCGCATACCTGCAGGGCGAAGGAATTTTCGCGTGACCAACTTCCCGCGCACGTCGCCGAGTGCGGGGCACCGTGAGTGATCTCGGGTTCGTAGTAGCACCAGGTTCCTCTGCCCTCGGCGGCGAGTTGGGCGGTGGTGTCGTCGTGGTAGCAGAGCATGCGGCCGTCCGGCGCCTCCCAGCCGCGCGCGATCTCCGACTGCGGAACCTCCCGATCCTCGCGTTCGCATACGCGACGGTGCCGGATCCGTCCCGTGCCCGGCGCTCACTGCGTCCCGCCCGTACTCCACGGTGCGTACGCCCCCTACGCAAGCCTCAAATCAACCTCTGAACCTGGCCCCAGGGGCTTCAACTCCCCCTGCCTGCGGGCACATCCTCAGCACATGAGGCCCGCCGGCACGGGGGCGGCGGGCCTCGGATCGGGGGAGCCATGTGCAGCGAGGGCCGGCCCGCCTGGGCCGCCCCTCGCTGCACGCGCCGTGTGTCAGACCTTCAGTCTCTTGATGGACGTGGGCGCATGGCCCGGCTCCGTAGCGACCTCCTCGAACTCCACCACAGCGCTGATGTCGTTCGTCGTGGACATCGAGATGTTGGTGACGCGCTCCAGGATCGCTTCGACGACCACCGGGACCTGGAACTCGGCGGCGAGCTTCAGCGCCTGCTCGAAGGCCGCGCCCAGCTCGCTCGGGTCCGTGACGCGGAGCGCCTTGCAGCCCAGGCCCTCGGCGACCTTGATGTGGTCGACGCCGTAGACGCCCAGTTCGGGGGAGTTGAGGTTCTCGAACTCGAGGTTGACCTGGAAGTCGATGTCGAACGCCCGCTGGGCCTGGCGGATCAGGCCGAGGTAAGCGTTGTTCACCAGGACGTGCACGTACGGGATCCCGTGCTGGGCGCCGACGGCCAGCTCCTCGATCATGAACTGGAAGTCGTAGTCGCCGGAGAGGGCGACCACGGACGCCTCCGGGTCGGCCTTGGCGACGCCCAGCGCGGCCGGGACGGTCCAGCCGAGAGGGCCCGCCTGGCCGCAGTTGATCCAGTGGCGCGGCCGGTAGACGTGCAGCATCTGGGCGCCGGCGATCTGCGAGAGGCCGATCGTGGACACGTACCGGGTCTCCGGTCCGAAGACCTTGTTCATCTCCTCGTACACGCGCTGCGGCTTGATCGGGATGTCGTCGAAGTGCGTACGCCGCTGGAGCCGGGCCTTTTTCTCCTGCGCCCGGCGAGCCCACGCGGACCGGTCCGGCAGGGCACCCGCCGCCTTCAACTCCCGCGCCACCTCCACGAAGAGCTCAAGAGCCGCCTTCGCGTCGGACGCGATCCCGTAGTCCGGCGGGAAGATCTTCCCGATCTGTGTCGGCTCGATGTCGACGTGGACGAACTTCCGGCCGGCCGTGTAGACGTCCAGCTTGCCGGTGTGGCGGTTGGCCCAGCGGTTGGCGATGCCGAGAACGAAGTCGGATTCCAGGAAGGTCGCGTTGCCGTAGCGGTGTGAGGTCTGGAGGCCGACCATGCCGGCGTTCAGTTCGTGGTCGTCGGGGAGGACGCCCCAGCCCATGAGGGTGGGGACGACCGGGATGCCGGTCAATTCGGCGAATTCCACGAGGAGTTCGCAGGCATCGGCGTTGATGATGCCTCCGCCCGCGACGATGAGCGGGCGTTCGGACTCGCCCAGGAGCGCCAGGGCCTTCTCGATCTGGGCGCGGGTCGCGGACGGTTTGTAGACCGGCAGTGGCTCGTACGTCTCCGGGTCGAACTCGATCTCGGTGAGCTGGATGTCGATGGGGAGGTCGATGAGGACCGGGCCGGGGCGGGCCGAGCGCATCAGGTGGAAGGCCTGCTGGAAGACGCCCGGCACCTGCGCGGCCTCCAGCACGGTGACCGCCATCTTGGTGACCGGCTTGGCGATCGAGGCGATGTCGACGGCCTGGAAGTCCTCCTTGTGGATCACGGCGGTCGGTGCCTGGCCGGTGATGCACAGGATCGGGATCGAATCACCGGTCGCGGAGTACAGGCCGGTGATCATGTCGGTGCCGGCAGGGCCGGAGGTGCCGATGCAGACGCCGATGTTGCCGGCACTTGTGCGGGTGTACCCCTCCGCCATGTGCGAGGCGCCCTCGACATGGCGAGCGAGGGTGTGATCGATCCCGCCGGAGGCCTTGAGCGCGGCGTAGAAGGGGTTGATCGCCGCGCCCGGGACACCGAACGCGTCGGTGACGCCCTCCCGCTTGAGGATCTCAACTGCCGCGCGGGCAGCGGTCATTCGAGCCATTGCGTACTCCTGCTTCGACGGTCGGATTCGGGCTCCCGTCGCGCCCCGCGGAGAGCTTCATGTTTCCACTGAGATCCCGGACGAATTCCGTATAATGGAAACTAATTTCTGCTATCTGGAATCAATGTAAGTGGGGCCCCAAAGGCCGTCAAGGCACAGCACCCATCCGGCAGGAACCACTCCGCCATCGCGTACGAGTGGGTCGCGTACGCGTCGGTGTAGTGCGTCGGACGCCCGTTCTCCCAACTCCCTGCCGTGGATCGCCCGCTTGGAGGACGATGGGGGCCTGTCCCGGTGGGGCGTTAGTGGATGTGACGTTTCTGGAGTGGGTCATGGCCGAGAGCGTGCCGGTACGGTGTCCGGCCTGTCGGCGCGAGCATGTCTATGCGGCGCCGTCGTATCCCTGTGTGTGCGGCGCCCCTGTCACACCCGAACTCGACCGGGACGCGGCCCCGGAGTCCCTCACGCACCACACCTGGGACGACGACTGGATAACGGTCCGCTGCACGGCCTGCGGCCGCCAGGACCAGTGGCCGAGGCCCGAACTGGGCTGCCCCTGCGGCACGGTGCTGCGGGTGCCGCTGGCGGAGGAGCGGTCGGGGCGGGGGCATGCGTTGACGGAGGAGGCCGACGCGGAGGGGGAGGGCGACTTGGGGGCGGATACGGGTGGAGAGCCGGACGCCACAGACGCCGACGCCGGCACCGATATCGGTCATCCAGCCCCCGGCTCCCGTCGCCCCCGTATCCCCCTCCCCCGGGCGGCTCCTTCCCCCCGGCCCCCGTTCAACCCGGTGACGATACGTACGGCCCGGGACGCCGTGACCGCCGCCGCTCTGTACCTCCGCTGGCTCGGTTACCAGGAGATCCGGCGGGCGGACCAGCGCCCTCCCTCCGGGATCGGTCTGGCCGCGCGCGGCGTGCTCGCGCAGGTCGACCCAACTCTGCGGCCGGCCTCGTTGCGGGACGTGGAGTGTCTGTGGCTGACGGCGATGACGGAGTCGACGGGCTGCGTCTACTTCTCGCTGGCCGGCTACGCGGAGGACGCCCGCTCCGTAGCCGACTCCCTCGGCGTCCCCCTCTTCGTACTGGACCTCACGGGCACGCCCCAGCCGGTCAACAGCTTGGCGGACGAGCTGGTCGCCGCCGGCGCATGACCCTGGCCGAGGGCTCCGCCCCCAGACCCCCGTATCGGCCTGACGGCCTCGTCCTCAAACTCCCCCACTCTCGGCTTCGCTCGAGCGGGGGGACCCCCACGACGGGCTAATTCATGCCGGACTCAGCTGCAAAATTCGCATACTTGCCCCATGCCCATAAGACCCGCCACCCCCGCCGACCTCTCCCTCCTCCAGGACATCGAACGCGCCGCGGGCGAACTCTTCCGCCCCCTCGGTATGCCGGAGATCGCCGATGACGAACCGCCCGCCCTCGACGTACTGGAGCACTTCTGGCAGGCCGGCCATGCCTGGGTCGCCGAGGACGACGTCACCAGGCGTGTCGTGGCGTATCTGGTCGGTGAGCCTGTGGACGGTGCGTTTCATATCGAGCAGGTCACCGTCCACCCGGACGCGGGCCGCCGGGGCGTGGGCCGAGCCCTCGTCGCGTACGCCGCCGAGCGCGCACGCGACGAGGGCCTGCCCGCTCTCACCCTGACCACCTTCACGGAGGTCCCCTGGAACGCCCCGTACTACGAGCGCCTCGGCTTCCGCATCCTGACCGGCCCCGAACTCACCCCGGGCCTACGGAAGATCCGCGCCAGCGAAGCCGAACACGGTCTCGACCGGTGGCCCCGGGTCTGCATGCGCAGGGACACCACCGACTAGGCGGCTCCCTGCCGCCATGCGGCACGGGAGACGCAGGTCACATTCGCGGATGTCACATCTCGCCGAGCCGTCCCGTCATAGAGGTGAAGCCACCAACAACGACGGAGGAGCTCACCATGGAAGCTCGGTTGGACGTCATGGCCCGTCCGGTCGCAGGCAAGGTCTTCAAGCACATCGTCGCGGCGGGCAAGGTGCTCGCGGAATCGACGCTGCCGGTCTCGACGCAGGAACTGGTGAAGCTTCGCGCCAGTCAGATCAACGGCTGCGGCTTCTGCACCGACATGCACAGCAAGGAGGCCGTGCACGCCGGGGAGACCTGGACGCGCCTCAACCTGGTCGCGGCCTGGCGGGAGGCCACGGTGTTCACCGACGCCGAGCGCGCCGCCCTGGAGCTGGCGGAGCAGGGCACCCGTATCGCCGACGCGGCCGGTGGTGTCACGGACGAGGCCTGGGCGAACGCCGCCAAGTACTACGACGAGGACCAACTCGCCGACCTGGTGTGCGTCATCGCCGTCATCAACGCCTTCAACCGCGGGAACGTCATGCTCCAGACGCCTGCCGGCGACTACCAGCCCGGCCAGTTCGGATAGCCGCACAGCCGCATGCCGAGGACCACCGCAGCACCACGCCCCGGCCACCCCTCGCAGGGGCCCGGGGCGTGGTGCTGTCCAGTCCGCGTGCTGTCTACTCCTCGTACCGCTCCCTCAGCTCCACCTTCCGCACCTTCCCCGACACCGTCATCGGAAAGGACTCCATGATCCGCAGCCGGCTGGGCACCTTGTAGTGCGCCAACTGCCCCGCGCAGAAGGCCCGTAGCTCCTCCAGGGTCAGCGGGTCGCCGGGGTCGCGCGGGATGACGCAGGCGAGTACCTCCTCGCCGTACCGCTCATCGGGTACGCCCACCACCTGGACGTCCGCGATCTTCGGGTGCGCGTACAGGAACTCCTCGATCTCGCGCGGGTAGATGTTCTCGCCGCCCCGGATGATCATGTCTTTGATCCGGCCGACGATCTGCACGTAGCCGTCGTCGAGCATCAGGGCCAGATCCCCGGTGTGCATCCAGCGTCCGGAGTCGACGGACTCCGCGGTCTTCTCGGGCTCGTTCCAGTAACCGAGCATCACGCTGTAGCCGCGGGTGCACAGTTCGCCGGCGGAGCCGCGCGGCAGCGTCACCCCGTTCGCCGGGTCGACGATCTTGACCTCGATGTGCGGCAGTACGCGGCCGACCGTGCCGGTGCGGTGCTCCAGGTCGTCGTCGCGGCGGGTCTGGAGGGAGACGGGCGAGGTCTCGGTCATGCCGTAGCAGATGGAGACCTCGGCCATGTGCATCTCGGAGACGACCCGCTTCATGACCTCCACGGGACAGGGCGAGCCCGCCATGATCCCGGTACGCAGGGAGGAGAGGTCGTACGTCGCGAAGTCCGGGAGGTTCAGCTCGGCGATGAACATCGTCGGGACGCCGTAGAGGGACGTACAGCGCTCCTGCTCCACGGCCTTCAGCGTCGCCGCGGGATCGAAGGACGGCGCCGGGATGACGATGCACGCGCCGTGGGACATGGCGGCCAGATTCCCCATCACCATGCCGAAGCAGTGGTAGAAGGGCACCGGCACACACACCCGGTCCTGTTCGGTGTAGCCGACGGTCCGGCCCACCCAGTAGCCGTTGTTGAGGATGTTGTGGTGCGAGAGGGTGGCCCCCTTCGGGAAGCCGGTGGTGCCCGAGGTGTACTGGATGTTGACCGGGTCGTCACAGCTCAACTCGGCTTCCAGGACCGCCAGTTGTTCGTACGGGACCGAGGCCGCGCCCGCCACGAGCGCGTCCCAGCTCTCGTCGTTGATGTAGACCGTCTCGCGCAACTGAGGGCACTTTCCCCGCACTTGGCCGACCAGTGCCCGGTAGTCGCTGCTCTTGTGCGCGAGTGAGGCGACCAGGAGCGAGATCCCGGCCTGCTTCAGCACGTACTCCAGCTCATGGGCGCGATAAGCGGGGTTGATGTTCACCATGATCGCGCCGAGGCGGGCGGTCGCGTACTGGATGAGCACCCACTCCGGACAGTTGACCGCCCAGATGCCGACCCGGTCGCCCTTCACCACCCCCTTGGCGAGCAGCCCTCGCGCCACCTCGTCGACCGCGGCGCCGAACTCCTCGTACGTCCAACGCCGTCCGGAGGGCACATCCACGAGCGCGTCGCGCGAGGGATACTCGGCGATCGCCCCATCGAGACGGGACCCGATGGTCTCGCCGAGCAGGGGCGTCGTACTGGTCCCATGCGTGTAACTGGCCATCGTCACCTGAAGTCCTCCTCGCGGTACTCGGCGTCCGACCCCGCTGCCGTCGCCTCGCGCAGTTCGATCCGGCGGATCTTGCCGGACACGGTCTTGGGGAGGTCGCCGAACTCAAGGCGGCGGATGCGCTTGTACGGGGCGAGGGTGGTCCTTGCGTGCTCGAAGAGGACCTTCGCGGTGTCGGGGCCGGGCTCCCACCCTTCCGCCAGTACGACGTACGCCTTCGGGACGGCGAGCCGCAGCTCGTCAGGCGCGGGGACGACGGCCGCCTCGGCGACGGCCTCGTGCTCCAGGAGCGCGCTCTCCAGCTCGAAGGGGCTGATCTTGTAGTCGCTGGCCTTGAAGACGTCGTCGGCTCGGCCCACATACGTGATGTAGCCGTCCGCGTCCCGCGAACCGATGTCGCCCGTCCGGTAGTAGCCGCCCGCCATCGCCTCCGCCGTACGGTCGGGGGCGCCGTGATAGCCGGTCATCAGACCCACGGGGTGCCCGGACAGGTCCAGCGCGATCTCACCCTCGTCCACGCCCGGCGCACCCGACACCGGATCGAGCAGCTCGACCCGGAAGCCGGGGCTGGGCCGCCCCATGGAGCCGGTCTTCAGCGGCTGCCCGGGGCTGTTGGACACCTGCACGGCCGTCTCGGTCTGCCCGAAACCGTCCCGGATCGTCACGCCCCACGCCCGCCGTACCTGCTCGATGACCTCGGGGTTCAGCGGCTCCCCGGCGGCGACGGCCTCGCGCGGCGGGGTCCGCAGCTGGGTCAGGTCGGCCTGGATGAGCATGCGCCACACGGTGGGCGGAGCGCAGAAGGTCGTCACGCCCGCGCGGTCCATCTCCGCCATCAGCCGGGCCGCGTCGAAGCGCGTGTAGTTGTGGATGAAGACGGTCGCCTCCGCGTTCCAGGGGGCGAAGAGGTTGGACCAGGCGTGCTTGGCCCAGCCGGGCGAGGAGATGTTCAGATGGACGTCGCCGGGCTTGAGGCCGATCCAGTACATGGTCGTCAAGTGGCCGATGGGGTACGACACATGGGTGTGCTCGACGAGTTTGGGGCGCGCGGTCGTGCCCGAGGTGAAGTACAGCATCAGCGGGTCGTCGGGGCGGGTGACGCCGTCGGGCTCGAAGTGGGCGGGGGCGGCGTACGCGTCCTTGTACGAGCGCCAGCCGTTCCGCTCACCGCCGACCGTGATGCGGGTGTAGCGGCCGGGTACGTCGTCGAACTTGGCGGTGTCCTCGGCCCGCACGATCACATGCCGTACGCGTCCGCGCTCGACGCGGTCGCGCAGATCCGCGGGGCCGAGCAGCGGTGTCGCGGGGATGACGACGGCACGCAGCTTCATCGCGGCGAGGGCCGTCTCCCACAGCTCGGCCTGGTTGCCGAGCATGACGAGGACGCGGTCCTCGGAGCGTACGCCCTGCTCGCGCAGCCAGTTGGCGGTCCGGGCGGAGCGTTCGGACATCGCGGCGAAGGACAGCTCGACGCGCTCGCCGTCCTCCTCGACGATGTGCAGGGCCGTCCTGTCGTTGCCGCGTGCGATGACGTCGAACCAGTCGAGTGCCCAGTTGAAGAACTCCGGCCGGGGCCAGGTGAAACCCTCGTATGCCGTGGCATAGTCCTCGCGGTGCTTCAGCAGAAAGTCCCGCGCGCTGCGGAAGCGCTCCGTCGGCGTCGTCATCCGTCGTCCTCCTCGGACCCGGCCACATTGCCGGGCGGCTCAATGACATCGTGTAGTGCGTGACATGGATCTCACTACCCCCGAACGGGGGGTGCGCCGCAGCGGAAGGGACGGGCAGATGACAGCAGATCTGAACGGAGCGGTGGAGATGCGGGGCGCCCTGCTGCGGCTGCGGCGCACGACGGGGCTGCCGGTCACCTTCGGCGGGCTGGTCGAGCCGGATCGCGGGCAGATACGGATCAGCGAGCTGAACGGTACGAGGACGCTGGCCCTCAGGGCGCTCGCGGTGACGTCGGGCAACGGGCTCGGCGGCAAGACCGTGGCCCTGGCCCGGCCCTGTGCCGTCACCGACTACTCCTCCTCACGGCAGATCAGCCATGAGTACGACGCCGCGGTCGCGGCGGAGGGGCTGCGGTCCGTGCTCGCGGTGCCTGTTGTCGTACGCCGCCGGGTGCGCGGGGTGTTGTACGGCGCGCTGCGTACGGCTCAGCCGCTGGGCGACCGGACGTTGAGCGCGGCGGTGGAGGCGGCGCGGGACGTGGAGCAGTCGCTGGTCGTACGGGACGAGGCGCAGAGTCTGCTGGCGGCGGCGCGGGAACCCGAGGCGGGCGCGGCGTGGGAGCAGGTCCGTGAGGCGCACGGGGCGTTGCGGGCGCTGGCCCCGCGGGTCGCGGACCCGGAGCTGCGGGCCGAACTCCTCGCGGTCTGCGACACCTTGGCGGCGGCTCCGGCTCCGGGCCCGGCAGTCGGTGGGGTGCGGCTCACTCCTCGTGAGCTGGACGTCCTGGTCTGTGTGGCCGGCGGTGCGACCAACGCGGTCACCGCGGAGCGGCTGGGGCTGCGGACCGAGACGGTGAAGGCGTATCTGCGTTCGGCGATGCGGAAGTTGGGGGCGCATACGCGGCTGGAGGCGGTGGTGGCGGCTCGGCGGGCGGGACTGCTGCCCTGAGGAGGGCGTGGCTGCCGCCCTGGAGTGGGATGCCATTCATACTCGGGCGTCTTGAAATCCCGTATACCAAAACCCTGAACCTTGTTATTTCCCTCACGGTGCACCCCTCCGAAATTCAGGGGGTCTTTGCTTAATATTGAAACGGACACGACATGAGAGGGGCGGTGCGCGTGCGACGGGATGTCGAGGAGCCTGTCAGACCCCGTTCCGACCAGGTCATCGGCCGGGACGAGCTGCTGGGGCGGGCGCGTGACCAGCTCTCCGGAGGGGGCAGCGTCCTCCTGCACGGGCCGCCCGGAATCGGAAAGTCGACCATGCTGCGCGCGCTGGACACGGAATACGCCAACTCGGCCCGGACCGTGTTGCGTTGCTCGGCCACCGAGTCGGAATCCCACCTCCCCTTCCTGGCCCTCGTCGATCTGCTCGGCCTCGTCGCCGACGAGGTGGCGGACGCGTTGCCCCTGCCGCAGCGTGCCGCGCTCGAAGCCGCACTCACCGGCCGCGCCGAATCATCCCTGCACCGGGACGGCCTGGCGCTGCGCCTCGCGGTCCTTTCGGTGCTGCGCGCCCTGGCGGCCAGGGGTCCCGTTCTCCTCGTCGCCGACGACCTCCAGTGGCTGGACGCGCCCAGTGCCGAGCTGCTCGGTTTCGCGGCCCGTCGCCTCGGTGGGATGCCGGTGCGGATGCTCGGCGCGGTGCGTACGCGCACCGAACCGAAGGAGCAAGAACACGTTCCGTATCTACGCGCGTATCCTCCGGAGTCGCTCGCCCTGCGCCTGGCCCCGCTCGCCCGCTCCCAGGTGTCCGAACTCCTCGCCGCCCGCGGTTACACCGGCCTGCGCCGCTCGACCGTCCGGGACATCCACCACACGAGCGGCGGCAACCCGCTGTTCGCGCTCGAACTCGGCCGCGCCCTGGCCGAGAGCCCGACACCACCGCGCCCCGGCGAGCCCCTGCCGGTGCCGACCTCGCTGCGCGCCCTCGTCCTCAGCCGCCTCGACCTGCTCTCCGCCGAGGCCCGGCGCACGTTGCTCGTCGCGAGCGCCGGGGCACGCCCCACGCTCGCGCTGCTGCATGCCGCGGGCCGCACGGACGCGGAGTCCGAGACGGCGCTCGCGGCCTCGCTCGGGCTGGTGGCGACCAACGGGCCGGACGGCCAGCAGGAGGGGACCGTACGGTTCGCGCATCCGCTCGTCTCGGCCGCGCTCTACGCGCAGGCGACACATCAGGAGCGGCGGGACGCTCATGCCGCGCTGTCCACGGCGGCCTCCGACCCGATCGAGCGGGCCCGCCATCTGGCTCTGGCCACGACCGGTACGGACGAGACGGTCGCCGCGCGGCTCGCCGAGGCCGCGACCCTGGCCCGGGACCGCGGCGCCCCCTCGGTCGCGGCCCAACTCGGCCTGCTCGCCGCCCGGCACACCCCGCCTACCGCCCAACCGGGCGCGGACGAACACCGGTTGACATCTGCCGAGGACGCGCTGATCTCCGGCGACATCGACCTCGCACGGGAGGTGGCCCGCGACGTACTGGACCGGGCGACCGACGCGGCGATCCGGGTACGCGCCTGGATGGTCGTGATCGACGCGGCCGGCCAGGCGATGGCCGAGGTCGAGTCCGTCTTCCCACAGGCCCTCGCCGACGCGGGCGAGGACCCACGGCTACTCGCGCTGGTCCGCTACCAACTCGCCTGGCGGGCCTTGCTGGTTGAGGGCGAGATGACCAAGGGCCGCGAGGAGGCCGCGCATGCCGCGCGGCTCGCCGCCACGGCCGCCGACCGGCGCACCGAACTGATGGCCCTGTCGTTCCAGGCCCAGATGGAGACCCTGATGGGGCACCCCGACGCCCCGGCGACCCTGGAACGGGCGCTCACCGAGCCGCAGGACCCGAGGGTGACCTGCGATCACAACGGCGCGGGCGCCACCCGGTTCCGCTGGCAGATCATGAGCGACCAGCTCACCGAGGCGCGTACGACGATCACCGGGCTCCTCAGCGAGGTCCGTCGGCGCGGCATGGTCGAGGCCGAGGTGCACTTCCTGCGCGGGCTCGCCGACACCGAACTGCGCGCCGGGCACTGCGGCCGGGCCCTCGACCTCGCCCACGAGAGCCTTGCGCTCGGGCGGGACACGGGGATCGGCGAGGCGGCGGGCAATATGTTCACCTCGCTCGCCGAGGCCGCGGGCGGTGACGCGGACCGGGCCCTCGCCCTGGCCGGCGACGCGGTCAGCCGCGCCGAGGAGGACGGCGACCTGATCTACCTCTCGCGTGCGCTGGGCGCGCTCGGACACGCCCAGCTCGTGGCCGGAGACGCCGTGGGGACGGTTCAATCCCTGCGTAAGGCACGAGAGTTGGAGCAGGGGCTCGGCATCTTCGATCCAGCGCGCGGCCGTTGGCACGGTGACCTCGCCGAGGCACTGATCCGGATCGGCGAGCTCGCGGAGGCGCAGGACGTCATCGACGCCACGCGCGAGCACGCTCAGCGACTCGGGAGAGCGAGCGTCCTCGCCGTACTGGACCGGGCGGAGGCCCTGCTGAAGGCCGCGCATGGTGAACACGAGGCGGCCGTACGGCAGTTGACGTCGGCGCAGGAGCGACTGGCGAAGCTGGGGTACGGGCTCGAAGAGGCGCGCGTGGCACTGGAGTTGGGGCGGTTGCGGTCGGGGACGGGGTCCAGGACTGGGCTGGGGCCGGGGTCGGGCGCGTACGACGAAGCGGTACGGCTGTTGCGGCGGTGTCGGGCTGTGCCTTGGCTGCGGCAGGTTGAGGCGGCTGTTGTGGGCTCCAGGGGGTCTGTGGGGTTTGGGGGCACGGTGAGTTCTGCGAGTTCCTCGGGCTCCGCGGTCTCCGTTGTCGGCCCCGTGTCGCCGGTCGGCGGCCCGTCCGCTCCTGTGGAGCTCGACCGGCTTGCCTCGACGGAGCGTCAGGTCGCCGCGCTCGTACTCGAAGGGGCCACCAACCGGGAGATCGCGGCACGGCTGTTCATCAGCGTGAAGACGGTCGAGGCGACGCTCACGAGGGTCTACCGGAAGCTCGGGATCCGGTCGCGGGTCGACATCGTGCGGTTGGCGGCAGGGCAGCAGCGGACGGGGTGAATCGGGAGTCGCGCGGAGGGTGACCGAGGGGGCGTACGGGTCTTGCGCGCGCGGGTCGAGCACGGGTCGAGCACGGCGTGACCGAGGGGTCGTACGGGTCTGGCGACTGCGGTGGCGCGAAGGGTGGTAGAGGGTTTTCCCTCGCCAACTCCCGCAGGGCGTTCCCTAATTGGGAAACGGCGAGCCCACTTCTAGCGTGGGACCCACGCCCGCAGGCCGACGCAGCCACCCCCCACAGTGCAACCCCCCACCGGCACTCCTGAGGAGATCCATGTTCGGGCTCACCTTTGCCAAGAAGGCCCTCGCCGTCACCGCGGCGGTCGCCGCCGCCGCGACGACCAGCCTGCTCGGTGCGACCACCGCAAGCGCCGCTCCCAACCCCATCGTCGGCGGCACGACGACCACGGCCTCCGCGTACCCGTACGTCATGCAGATCACCGACTCCTCCCAGAACCAGTTCTGCGGCGGCACACTCGTGTCGGCGACCAAGGTCGTCACCGCCGCCCACTGCATGGTCGGCGAGACCACGAGCGGCGTCAGAGTGGTCGGCGGCCGCACCTACCGCAACGGCACGAACGGCACCGTGGCCAGAGTCAGCAGAATATGGATCCACCCCGACTACAGCTCCGTCACCCGGGGCGACGACGTCGCCGTGCTCACCCTGTCGACGTCGATGCCGTACTCCCCCATCGGCTACGTCTCCTCCTCCGACACCGGCGTCTACGCGGCCGGCGCCACCGCCCGCATCCTCGGCTGGGGCACCACCCGCTCGGGCGGCTCCTCCTCCAACCAGCTGCGCACCGCGACGGTCCCGACCGTCTCGAACTCCTCGTGCTCCTCCACGTACGGCTCGCGCTTCGTCGCCAGCGACATGGTGTGCGCGGGCTACACGCAGGGCGGCGTCGACACCTGCCAGGGCGACAGCGGCGGCCCGTTCGTGATCGGCGGCAGGCTCGCCGGCATCACGTCGTGGGGCGACGGCTGCGCCGACGCGGGCGTCCCCGGCGTCTACACCCGGCTGACGACCTTCTCGTCGCTGGTGACGACGCAGATCAACTCCTGACCAACAGACTCCTGAGCAACCAACTCAGGTAACGCCGGGGGGCGTTGCGGGCCGCCACGAGCGGGTCGCAACGCCCCCTATCCACGTGCCTGATCCATGTGCCTGTCCACATGCCTGGGCGCGTTGTCGGTGCCGCCTGTTTCAATGGGGCTCGATGGGGGTGATGGGCATGGTGTCCATGGATCGATTCCTGGCCTTCGCGGCCATGTCTCTGCTGGTGATCGTGATTCCGGGCCCCAGCGTGCTCTTCGTGATCGGCCGCGCGCTGGCCCACGGCAGGCGCACGGCGATGGCCACGGTGGTCGGGAACGTCATCGGTTCGTATCTCCTCGTCGTGGCGGTGGCCGTCGGCGTCGGCTCGCTCGTCGAGCGCTCGGTCACCGTGTTCCTGACGGTGAAGCTGGCGGGCGCCGCGTATCTGGTGTTCCTCGGCGTCCAGGCGTTCCGCCACCGCAAGGACTTGAAGGCCTCGGCGATCGGAGCGGAGCCGACGGGTTCGGCAGGATCGGCGAGTTCGGCAGAATCGGCGGGACCGTCCGGATCGGCGGGTCCGGCGCGCGGCGATCTGCGGACGGTCATGGACGGCGTCGTCGTCGGCGTCACGAACCCCAAGGGCATCGTCTTCTTCGCCGCCGTACTCCCCCAGTTCGTGGACCACTCGGCCGGTCAACTGCCTTTGCAGATGCTCCTATTGGGCCTGATACCGATATCCATAGGCCTGGTCACGGACACCTTGTGGGGCCTGACCGCGGCCGCGGCCCGCACATGGTTCGCGCGCTCGGACCGCCGCTTGTCAATGATCGGCGGCGCGGGCGGCTTCGCGATGATCGGGCTGGGCGTGACGGTGGCGGCGACGGGCCGGGCGGACTGAGGTTCTCCCTGTGCCCCGGTGCGTCCCTGTGCCCCGGTGCGTAGGACCGCCGCTTCAGGCGCGTACGACGGTGCCGAAGCGGATGTCGTACGAGGCAGCCGTGCTCAGGACCGACAGCATCCGCTGCCCTTCCTCGACTACCTGGTCACGCTCGCCCTCGGTGAGGGGGTCGAACGGCTCGATGGTGAGCACGGCACGGTCGCGTGACTCCTCCAGCCGCCATACGCCCCTGAGGAAGCCGTCGACGAGCAGCGTGCAGTACGCCTGATTGCCCTGCCAGCTGCGCCCCTTGTACGAGGCGGGGACCACTCGGGAGCGGTCGGCGTGCGAGAGGAGCAGGTTGTCGAACTCGGGCAGGAGGCGAGGTGGGGCCGGGGTGCCCGCGTCCGGGCGGGGCGCGTCCGGGAGGTCGAAGAGTTCGACGCCGTTCTCGTCGCGGAAGGTGATCAACTGCGGGCGCAGGCGTTCGAAGGCCTCGCGCAGCCGGGTCAGACCCGCCCAGGTCTGCATGTCCTTGACGGAGGCGGGGCCGAAGGCGGCGAGATAGCGCAGCACGGTGTCGTCGGGCGCGGGGACGGGCGCGGCGGGACGGCCCAGCCAGTGCTCGGCGGTGGTGAGCGTGACCTGGCCGCTTCTGCCCCACATGCCGCGCGGGGTGACCTGGACGAGGGGCAGTCGGCAGCGGGCCGCGATGGACAGGGCGAGCGGGTCGGCGTCGGGCCACTCGGCGAGCAGCGCCTCACGCAACTGCTTCATGGTGCGCGGCTCGGCCTCGACGAGCTTCCGGCTGATCGCGGCGAGCCGGTCCAGGTCGACTCCGCCGAGCCCTTTGCGGAAGCCGTACAGCTCCCGCTCGCGCGCGGCCTGCACCAGCGGCCGCAGTATGAGGCAGTCCTCGGCGGTGTGCATATGGATGGTCGAGCGCATGGTCACGATGCGTACGACCTCACGGGCGCCCATCGCCGCCGAGAGCTCCTCGGGGTCGAAGCCCTCGAGGCGGGCGGCGAGCGCGTAGTACGGAGGCTTGACGTTCTGCGCCTGGAGGCCGACGAGGTGCTCGACGGCCTCCGTCGCGGACAGGGCGGCCCGGCGCAGGAGCAGCTGCCGGTCAAGGGTCGCCCGGTTCAGGGCGCGGGCACTGAGCACGGGGGCGGTCGAGGTCTTCGTCATGCTTCGCACGTTAGCGGGGCAGGCGGACACGGTCTGTCCGCATGCCGGGGCGGCCCCAGCGGATTCCCTGCAATCAGTCAGACTCGGGGGTGGGCCAGACTCGAGGATGAGCGAGGCTGAGGGATAAGCAGGGACAAGCGAGACAGCCATTCGACTCGACACGGGAGGCAACCGCGATGCCGGAGCGCCGAGCCCGCCCCGTACCCGCCGCGAAGAGCAACCGCAAGTCGGTGTGGCGACGCGCCGTGACCCCGTCGGGACCACCGTCCTCGGAGCCGCCGACACCCCGCCCGGCTCCTTCGCCCACGGCTGAGGCGGAACCGCGCAGCATCGTCCAGGCGGCGCTCTACCGCGACGGCGTACGCGTCTCCACCCCCGAATCGCTCGCCGAGACCTTCCGTGAGCTGCGCAAGCAGCAGGACGGTATGGCGTGGATAGGGCTGGCCCGCCCGACGGAGGCCGAAATCCTTTCGCTGGCCGAGGAGTTCGACCTGCACCCGCTCGCCGTCGAGGACGCGATGGAGGCCCATCAGCGCCCCAAGCTGGAACGCTACGGCGAGACCCTCTTCGTCGTCCTGCGCGCCGCCCGCTATCTCGACGCACCCGAGGAGGTCGACTTCGGCGAGCTGCATGTGTTCGTCGGCCCCGACTTCCTGATCACGGTCCGGCACGGCGCGGCGCCGGATCTGTCAGCCGTCCGTCACCGCATGGAGGAATCACCGGAGCTGCTGAAGCTCGGCCCGGAAGCAGTCCTGTACGCGATCCTGGACGCGGTGGTCGACGGCTACGCGCCGGTCGTCTCCGGCGTCCAGAACGACATCGACGAGATCGAGACCGAGGTCTTCAGCGGGGATCCCTGGGTCTCCCGCCGTATCTACGAACTCTCCCGCGAAATGGTCGAGTTCCAGCGCGCCACCCGCCCCCTGGTCGGCATGCTGCACGGCCTGATGGCGGGCTTCGCGAAGTACGGCACAGACGAGGAACTGCAACGGTATTTGCGCGATGTCGCCGACCACGTCACCCACACCAGCGAACGCGTCGACGGCTTCCGCCAGGCCCTCACCGAGATCCTCACGGTGAACGCGACGCTGGTCACACAGCAACAGAACGCGGAGATGCGGGCGTTGGCGGAGGCGGGCTTCGAGCAGAACGAGGAGATCAAGAAGATCTCGTCGTGGGCTGCCATTCTCTTTGCTCCGACACTCGTAGGAACTATTTATGGGATGAACTTTGAGGACATGCCAGAGCTGGGATGGGGCTTCGGATATCCCTTCGCGATCGGCTTGATGGGGGTGGTTTGCGCGAGTTTGTACGTGATCTTCAAGCGGCGGGACTGGCTCTAGGGTCGGCCAACACGTACTCAAGTAGCGCGCACCGTTTGCTCTTGCATCTCCCGAATACAGGACCGCGACGGGCCCTGGGGAGTCCCTGGGGAGAAGTGATGCGGGTGATCTCCTCGCCCTCCCCCTGACGAGCCACTGACCAGCTCTTTTGGGCGTCGGCGAATGCTGGGGGAGAACCCGG
Source organism: Streptomyces pseudoechinosporeus (assembly GCF_054783935.1). Lineage (NCBI taxonomy): Bacteria > Bacillati > Actinomycetota > Actinomycetes > Kitasatosporales > Streptomycetaceae > Streptomyces > Streptomyces pseudoechinosporeus. The sequence continues at coordinate 208,037 of NZ_BAAGPS010000011.1, read as the reverse complement.
GGAGAAACGAATGACAGCCCACGCCCTGCGTCTCCCGCAACGAGCCCGCCTGGCTTCCTGTTCGGCGCTCCCGGCAGAGCCCGCCGACCCTGCGGCGCATCACAGACAGTGACATCTACGCGCCACCTTGGCGCTCCCAACAGCTGGATCTACCCCGGCGACCATGTGCCCCGCCCCGGACCACTACTGCCCTCTTCGTTCAGCTGCGCTGCTTGTCGTCGCCAGCATCCCGAAGTCGTACATCACGAGCACGATGTGCGGGGCGTCCTCCTCGTACCGCGCCGGACACATGCCGGGTGGATGGAGTGGCATCCGTCACACCAGCTACGCGAACTAAGCGTCCTCGATAGTAGACGTCGCTCTGGCGACATATGAGATTTTGTCTGGCTTGGCGTAGGCGTGTATCACGCCAGGCCTGACGCATGCCGCCCGCTCGGCATCACCCGCCCCCTGCTTGAAGACCGAGCATTTCTGACGGAATGCCAGAAATACTCAGAGTCTCCAGAAGCCGGATCAGCACGCCCCCAGGCCTATTTCAAGGGCCTTCCAGGCCTACGAAGCAACGTAGTAAAAAGAGCCTTTGCTCTCTACGCCCAGCCGTCCTAAGAATGACGATCCGCCGGGCATCTCCGCAGCTCAGGAGCCGAGTCCGCGCAGAGCCTGCCGCACTGGGGGGCTCGGCGATTACCGAGTGAGGTCACGTATGGGTAAGCATCGCAAAAAAGAGCATTACCGGCGAATAGTCATTGCTGCCGTCGCCATGGGCACCGTGGGCGTGCCGTCCGTTGCACTGGCCTGTACCGACTGGCGGGACAGCGCAGGACATCAGCTCCACAGCGCCGAGAAGAACACGGCCCAAAATCGGTGGAACGACGCCGACCGGGATCGTGCCGGGCACGGCGACCGGGGCCGCGGCCGGAACGGCGCTGAGCACAGCGAGCCCAGATCGGCAGCATCGAAGACTCCGACCGCCTCTGCGCGCACTCCGAAGACCACCGCGCCCAAGCCCAGGACCACCGCACCCTCGCGCACTCCGAAGACCACCGCGCCCAAGCCCAGGACCACCACACCCTCGAGCACTCCGAAGACCACCGCGCCCCCCACGTCCCCCAGCACCCCGAAGGCCACTCCCCCGGCGTCCGGGGCCACCGCTCGCATCGTGCAACTCGTCAACGCCGAGCGCAGCAAGGCCGGCTGCTCACCCGTTACGCTGAACGCGGTGCTGACCAAGGCGGCGCAGGCGCACAGCAAGGACATGGCAGCTCACCGGAACATGTCGCACACCGGGTCCGACGGGTCTTCCCCCGGCGACCGGATCACGCGTGCCGGCTACAGCTGGAGCACCTACGGCGAGAACGTTGCCTACGGTTACGCCACACCCGAGCAGGTCATGGCGGGCTGGATGTCCAGCCCCGGCCACAAGGCGAACATCCTCAACTGTGCGTTCAAGGAAATCGGCGTCGGACTGGCACAGCCCGACAGCTACTGGACCCAGGACTTCGGAACTGCCCGGTAAGCGGCACCAGGGCAAGGGCAACGGCCTCTCAGCAGACGCCCGTGCAGTGCCGTACGGTTCGCCCTTGATACCGAGTTCACGCCCGATGTCGCTCTGCCGAAAGCCGCCGACCCGACCAACTCGCTCGCCGCGCGGCGAGTTGGGGCAGCGTTGGAATCCCTGGCGACCAAGATCCGGACCATTCGCGGGCCACCTCTTCTCCGACGCAGGTCACAACAGATGTTCCTGCTGGTCAGCAACGATGTGCGACGTGTACCACTATGAGACGAAAAACCTGCTGGCGCTCTGACGCCCCCAGTCCGTGTCGGTAACCCACCGTGCCCTTGCCAGTTCCTCGGGCAAGCCGACCTTCCAAGGCCTCACTGGTCTCCCGGGGGAGGCCATCCCTGGAGAGAATCTGGGGAGTATGGGCGGCGCTGGGGAGCACGTGGGGAGAATCGGCAGCGAGAGGCAGGAGCCTTCCGCCGGAGTGCTGGGGGATCGGTGGCGGTGCATCTGGTCGCTCACGGCCACGCCCGGTCATGGTGGTGCGAGGCAGGCCCGACCCGGTGGGTCCGGTGCTGACCGGTGTCGACGGTTCGTCAGAGGGCGCCGATGCTGTGGGGCTGAAGGGGCCGGGTTACCGGTGAGCAGGCGTTACGCCGGGCTGCCGACGCCGTTCAGGAACGAACGCCGGCACCCCGGCGGTCACCGGCCGCGCCCGCCATGGCGGAGGAAGAACCGCCACATGAGCTCGTTGGCGCTGATCTCGTGGGTGACGGTGCCCAGGTACGGCGGCCAGACGCCTGTCGAGCCCGGCCAGGTGTGCCCACCGCCGTCGACGACGTACATCATGACGTCCGCGCCTCGGCTGCAGGCGGAGTACGTCACCCGGCTGACGTGCTCGGTGACCTGGGTTCTCCACGGCCCCTGCCGACAGCCGTTCAGGGTCGCCCACCGCTGCAGGGCCGTCACCTCTCCATAGCCCCAGTACGCGGCACCTCCCCCGGCGTAGGGGTTCACCGGGTCGGCGGTGCCGGCGAACGAGAGCACCGGGACCGCTCGGCCGGGCGCGCACGTCGCGGGATCCGGTACGAAGCCACCATCGGCGTCCTCGACGGGCGCCCCCGCCCGCAGACCCGCCACCGTCGCGATCGCGGCCAGGCGGCCGGGGTGGTCGCACGCGTACTGCGACGCCATGCGTGCGCCGCCGGAGTATCCGGTCGCGTAGACCTTTCTCGGATCGGTACATCCGGTGGACACCAGAGTGTCGATGGTGTCGCTGAGGAACTGCTCGTCATCGGGTCCGCCGACGCCGGTGACGTACGGGACGTTCCACCGGTACCCAGGGCTGGCGACCAGACTGCCCTGCGGTGCGACGAGCAGGAAGCCCTCGCGGTCTGCGGTCTCCTCCATCTGGCTGCGATCGAGCTGCTCTTCCGCAGTGCTCTGACTGCCGTGCAGATTCAGGACCATCGGCACTTGTCCGAGCCCTCTGAGTCTCCGGGGCACGTGGACCACCACGGTGCGCTCCAGCCCACCCGAGCTGACGGTGAGCGTCGTGCGGCCCGCTGGCAGACCGCAGCCGGCGCGGGGTGATTCCCCGTACGATGTCTCGCTCGCCGCGGCGGGCGGTGCGACGACTGAGGGAAGGAGTAGGGCGCACAAGGCCGTGACCCCCGAGCTGAGGACTGCGAGGCGGTGCATGAGCGGCTCCGTTGTGGTGTTGGGCGGTGGGGAGATCCGTTCCGTGCGGCAGTCGTATCGTGCGATGCGGGCGCGCTCAGCGCGCCACGAGGGGCAGGGCCGTGGCCGAAGGGGAACACCGGGCCGGTGCTCTTCTGCAGGACGCACGGCTGGCCGGCCTCGACCTCGTCCATCGAACTAGGCGGTTGGAAGGAGAACAAGCCCTCGGGCCGGGCCCGGTCGAACAGGACGTCGAGCAGGGCCTCGTCACTGGCGATGTCGGGCACAGCCGCTGGATGAGGTCCTCCGACTCGGCGCGCGTCTGCGCGTCGACCGCCGCGAAGGGCTCGTCCATGAGCAGTACCTTCGGCTCGAACTCGACGGCGCGTGCGATGGCGACGCGCTGCTGCATTCCTCCGGAGAGCTGCCAGGGAAGAGCCAGGTGGGCATCGGCGGCTACCTCCCGCGCTGGGAACGCTACTTGGCGCCTGGCACAGAAGCCCGTTTGGCCGGCCGACGGGCCGTCACCCCCGGCGCCCTGCCCACAGTGTCCTTCGGTCTGCTCGGCCCGGAGGCCACGCTGCGCGGGGCCCTGTTCAGCGGACATGCTGATGTGCTCGCCGACCCGACCGTCGCTCCAGCCGCTCCGCCATCGGTGTCTACACCGCGCAGGCCCGGACGAACGCGTCGGCCAGTTCGGCGGGGCGGGTGAAGAGGGCCTCGTGGCTGCCCGGGGTCTCGATGACCAGCGGGTTCTTGAGCCGTGGCAGGAAGCGGTCGGCCCAGGCCCACTCGCCGGGAAGGGCAAGGTCCTCCGTGCACAGGACGTAGGCGGTGGGGATGTCGAGTGCGGCGAACGCCGTCGTGTCCGGCTTCTCGGTGAAGGTGCCCAGGGGCTGCGGGACGAGCAGGGAGTGGATCAGGCGCTGGGTCTCCTCACTGGCGTCCTGCATGAACGCCTGCTGAAAGACCTCGAAGGGAAACGTCACGGTGTCGTTGCCGGAGGCCGCCGCAACAGCGTGGAACATCTCGCCGTAGTGCGGCGGGCACGCGTCGATCAGGGACTCGCCGTCGTTCGGGACGAACGCGTTCCAGAAGACCAGGCGCCGTATCCGGGAAGCGAGCTTCGGCGCCGCGCCGGTCAGGACGTATCCGCCCCAGCTGTGGCCGACCAGGGTGATGTCGGTCAGTCCGGCGCGTTCGACGTAGTCCACGAGGCTGTTCACGCAGTCGGTGAGGGTCACGCCGCGCGGGTCGTCGTCGGCGCCCAGCCCGGCCAGGGTGGGGGTGTGCACCTGGTGCCCGGCGGCTCTCAGCTCGGCCGCGACCGGGCGCCAGGCCCATCCGCCGTGACAGGCTCCGGTCACCAGGACGAAGGTCTCGCTCATGTCGATCTCCTTTGATCGTTCAGCCACGTCCGGCTCACAACCAGCGTGGAATTTCAGGGAGTTCACCGATGATGTGCAGTTCGTCGGTACCGCTCCGGCCGGTGAGCCAGGCGGCCAGGGCGTACGGCGGCCCGGTGACCGTGACGCCGGTGGTGGGCGTGCCCAGGACGACGGGGTCGTGGCCGTCCGCCGACAGTTCGGCACCGATACCCGGGGCGACGCGGGCCGACATCCACCCGGCCACCTCGCGTACGAGGGCCCAGGCGAAGTCGGGCGGCAGCGCGTCCATGCCGACGCCCACACGGAGGTCGACCAGGTGGATCCACACCTCGCGAGCCCGCAGCCACGGCACCTCCGACGCCGGGATCTCGCGGCCCTGCGCGCTGACGACCGTGGCCGACCAGGCGTCGGCCGACAGCGACCGGGCGGCTTTCCGGAAACGGGCGGCGGACTCCCGCACGTCGTCCCGTTGTTCGGCCAAGGACCGTCCGGCGCCCGCCTCGATGTCCGTGGCGCGTTGGTCCGGCGAGGCGTACATGGGCGTACGGATCCCGGTCCGGGCCCAGGTCAGCAGGTTGACCAGGGCGTCGGCGTTGCGCGCGAGGTGGGTGAGGAGGTGGCCGCGGGTCCAGCCGGGGAGGGCGGACGGCTCGGTCACCGCGTCGGCGGGCAGCGCGTCGACCGCCTGCTGCAGCGCGAGCTGCCCCGCCTCGACCCAGGTCTGCGACCGGACGACGAGGACGGTCACGGCTTGTCCTCGACGACCGTGTTCACGCATTCCCCGATGCCCTCCACCACGGTCCGTACGACCTGGCCGGGCTTCAGGAACACCTTGGGATCGCGGGCCGCGCCGACCCCGCCCGGTGTACCGGTGAGAACGAGGTCACCCGGCTCCAGCGTCGTGAACGTGCTGAGGTACGCGGCGATGTCCGCCGGGGTGAAGAGCAGGTCGGACGTGCGCGAGCGCTGCATGACCTCGCCGTCCACCTCGAGGCGGATCTCCAGGTCGGCCGCGTCGTCGATCTCGCCGCCGGTCACCAGCCAGGGACCGGCCGGGGTGCTGGCCTCCCACGCCTTGCCCTGCAGCCACTGCGGGGTACGCCACTGCCAGTCCCGCATGGAGACGTCGTTGACGACGGTGTAGCCGGCGATCGCGGCCGCCGCCTCCTCCTTGGTGGCCCGGCGGCGCAGCCGGGAGCCGATGACGAAGCCGAGTTCGGCCTCCCAGTCCAGCTGCTCCGTCTCGCCCGGGTGGACGATGTCGTCGCGGGCGCCGAGCAGGACGTTGGCGAACTTGCCGAAGAGGGCGGGGTACGACGGCATCTCGCGGCCCATCTCCGCGATGTGGGTTCGGTAGTTGTGGCCCACGCAGAAGATCTTCGCGGGGGTCGTGACGACCGGGGCGAAGTCGAGCGTGGCCACCTCGTGCGCCGGGCCGTCGGCGGCGGTCGCGTACGCACTCCAGTCGGGGCGGCGCAGCAGGGCGGCGACGTCGGGGGCTCCGGTCTCCACGGCCCTGCCGCCGTCGAGGCGGACGGCCGCCGTGCGGTCGGCGGTGCGGATGGTGGCGAGCTTCATGAGGCCGTGCTCCCGGTCGTTTCGGTGCGGGCGAGGTTGAGCGCCTCGTAGAGGGGCGCGTCGCTGAAGGTGAACAGGTCGAGCTGCGTGTGCGCGGCGATGGTGAGCGCGCACCAGGAGGGGACGGTGATCAGGTCGCCTGCGGTCACTTCGATCACGCGGTCGTCGAGGGTGACGGTGCCGCTGCCGCGGAACACCTGCCAGACCGAGGAGCCCACCGTGCGGCGGGTGGCGGTGGCCGTGCGCGGGCGCAGGCGGTGCATCTCGGTGCGCAGGCTGGCCAGGGCGTCGCGGCCGGTGGCGGGGTTGGTGAAGCGGACACCGGCGTGGCCGGGCTCGATGACGCCGGGGTGTCCTTCGTCCGCCAGCTCCAGCTGGGCGGTGAGGGCGTCGTCGGTGTCGGCCCAACGGTAGGCCATCAACGGGGAGTTGGGACTGTCCGGGGCGCCGATCGGCCGTAGCCCCGGGTGACCCCACAGCCGCTCGTTCCGTGACCGCGACGGGGTCGACCGGTCCGACACCCCGTCCTCGCCGAACTCGAAGAACCCGGCGTCCAGGCGATGCACGAGCGGGATGTCGAGGCCGTCCAGCCAGACCATCGGCGCGTCGCCGACGTGATGGTGGCCGTGCCAGTGCATCGACGGGGTGAGCAGCAGGTCGCCGGGCCGCATCTCGACGGCGTCGCCGTTGACGACCGTCCACACGCCCTCGCCCTCCAGGATGAACCGGAACGCGCCCTGCGAGTGACGGTGGGCGGGGGCGACCTCGCGCGGGCCCAGGTACTGAATCGCCGCCCAGAGGTTGGGAGTTGCGTACGGCCGTCCGGGCAGGCCGGGGTTGGCGAGGGCGATGGCGCGGCGCTCACCGCCGCGCCCGACCGGCACCAGGTCTCCGGACCGGCGGGCGAGCGGCAGCAGGGTGTCCCACGGCCAGACGTGCGGGACGGCCTCGGGCTGTGGGGTCATCGGCATGAGGTTGCCGATCTCGGTCCACAGCGGGATGAGCCCGGCCGCCGCGAATCCGTCGTACAGCTTCCGGAGTTCGGGGTCCGTCTCCTCCGGGGCTATGACGGGCGCAATGCCGTAGCTGTCACTGGTCATCGGGGGTTCCTTCGGCGTCGAGCCGGCGCGTGATGTCGGCGCGCAGCGCTTTCTTGTCGATCTTTCCGACCTTGGTGGCGGCGAGTTCGGGGACCGTCACCAGCCGGTCCGGGAACTTGAAACGCGCGATGCCCGCGCGCTCCATGACGTGGTGGACGTCGTCGAGGGTCACGGTGCGACCCGGTTCCGGTACGACGTAGAGGCAGACGCGCTCGCCGAGGCGGGCGTCGGGCATCGCCACGGCGGCGGCGCGGGCGATGCCGGGGGTCTGGTAGGCGAAGTTCTCGATCTCCTCGGCGGAGATGTTCTCCCCGCCTCGGATGATCATGTCCTTGTCGCGGCCCTCGACGACCAGGTTGCCGTCAGGCAGCAGCCGCACGATGTCGCCGGTGCGGTACCAGCCGTCCTCGGTGAAGGCGCGGGCGTTCTGCTCCTCGGCGCGGTAGTAGCCGCGTGGGGTGTACGGGCCGCGGGTGAGCAGCACCCCCGGGGCCCCCTCCGGGACCGGATTGCCCAGCTCGTCCACGACGAGGAGTTCGTCGTCCTCGCACATGGGGCGCCCCTGCGTCGTACAGATGACGTCTTCCGGGTCGTCCAGACGCGTGTAGTTGAGCAGCCCCTCGGCCATGCCGAACACCTGCTGGAGCGTGCAGCCCAGCTCGGGGCGTACGCGGCGGGCGACATGGTCGGCGAGCCGGGAGCCGCCGACCTGGAGGAGGCGCAGCGAGCTCAGGTCGGTTCCGGGGTGTTCGCGGTGGTGGTCGAGCCAGCGCTGGGCGATGGCCGGGACCAGGGCCGAAGCGGTGACGCCCTCCTGCTCGAGCAGCGGGAAGGCCTTCTCCGGGTTGGGGGAGCCCAGCACCACCCGGCCGCCGTTCAGCAGCGCGCCGAGCAAGCCCGGGCAGGCGAGCGGGAAGTTGTGGCCGAGGGGCAGCGCGGCGAAGTAGACCGTGTCGGGGCCGAATCCGCAGACCTCGGCGCTGCGGCGGGCGTTGTAGACGTAGTCGTCGTGCGTGCGGGCGATGAGCTTGGGCAGACCGGTCGTACCGCCGGAGAGCAGGAAGACGGCGATCGACCGGCTGTCGGGCCGGTACGCGTCCACGGCGGCCCGGTCCTCAGGTGTGCCGGGAGCGGCGCACAACTCCCGCAGGTCCACGGCATCGTCGCCGACCTTGTCGCCGAGTACGAGGATGTGCTGAAGGGTTGGAGAGTCGTCGGCGACCTCGAAGGCCATCGACTGGTGGTCGTGGTCCTTGAGGAAGTCCGGCACCGCGATGGCCACGGCCTCGCTGTGCTCGACCAGGTGCCCGATCTCGTGTCTGCGGTGCCCGGGCAGTGCCATCACCGGGATGACGCCGAGGCGCAGACAGGCGTAGGTGAGGATCACGAACTCGGCGGTGTTGGGCAGTTGCACCACGAGCCGGTCGTCCGGGCGGAGCCCGAGCGCGGCCAGGCGCAGGGCCACGGCGTCCGCGCGCCCGGCGAGTTGACGGTACGTCAGCCGCTGGTCGCCGTCGACGAGCGCGACCGCGTCGGCAGTGGCGTCGGCGGCGGCGTGGAGCCGGTCGCCGATGGCGTGGCCTTCCCAGTAACCCTTCGCGGTGTAGCGCTCGGCGTACTCCGCGGGCCAGGGGACAGCGCCGTTGCTGCTCGGCCTTGGCATGGTCGTTCTCCTCAGGTGCGGTCGGCCGTGTGCACGATCACGGCGTCCAGGGCGATCAGCCCGTCGGCGGTGAGCCGCAGGGGGTTGATCTCGATCTCTGCAGTGTCCGGGCTCGCGGCCAGGGCGGCCGCGAGCGCGGCGGTGACCCGCCCGAACTCGGCCCGGTCGAGCACCGGTCCGCCGCGCCAGCCGGCGAGCAGGGCGCGGGCGGCCAGGTCGTCGGGCATCCCGGCGGCCTCGTCCGCGGACAACGGGGCGAGCCGGATCGCCACGTCTGCAAGGGCCTCGGCGGCCGTTCCGCCAAGACCGGCGAGGACGACCGGCCCGAAGACGGGATCCCGCCGTACGCCGAGTACGAGGTCGACGCCGGCCGGGGCCATCGCCTCGACCAGGTAGCGGTGGCCGGGGCCGATGGCGTCCAGCGCCGTGTCGAGTTCGCCGGGGGTGCGGACACCCAGGTGGACTCCGCCGATCTCCGTCTTGTGGAGGATCGCGGCGTCGAGCACCTTGACCGCGACGGGCCCGCCCAGCAGGCGCAGGGCGTAGTGGGCGTCGGCGCGGGTGTCGCAAGCGACGCGGTCGGGGGTGCGGATCCCGAGGGAAGCGAGGAACGACTTGGCGGCGTCCTCGTCCAGCGGGCCGGACGGCACGGAGGCAGCCGTCTCCTGCGAAGACCTGTCGGCGCGCACGGCCCGCTGCCGGGCATGCGTCACCAGCGCCCGTACGGCATTGGCGGCGGAGGCCGGTCCGGTGAGCGCCGGAATCCCCGCCTTGTGCAGCCGCGCCCGCTGTTCGGCAACATCCTCGGGAAGGCCGCCGACGACCACCACGGCCGGGGAGTCCGCACCGAGGCCGGCGTCCTGCGCGGCCGAGGCGAGGTCGACGCTGTCGGGCTCGGTCAGGGCGTAGACGGCGAGCAGGTCTACCGCCGGATCCGCGGCCGTGGCGTCGAGGACACGGGCAAAGGTCTCGGCGGGCCGGCCGGTGTCGACCGGATTGCGCTGGTAGGTGAGCGGGGGCAGCAGCTCACTCAGCGTGCGCTGCGTGGTCTCGGCCAGCTCAGGCATCCGTACGCCGTCGGTGCCCGCCCGGTCCGCCAACAGCAGCCCCGGCCCCGCCTGGGCGGTCACGATGCCGAGCCCCGGGTCCGGGTGGGGACGCAACTGGATGCGGGAGAGCGCGGTGAGTGCGTCCACCATCTCCCGTTCGTCGTCCACGACCACCGCCCCGGCCTGCCGCAGCGCGGCGCGCGTCGTACGCCAGGAGGTGGCGAGCGCCCCGGTGTGCGACCGGGCGAAGTCACCGACGTCGCTGCGGCCGACGACGAGCGCCACGACCGGCTTGACGGACGCCACCAGGCGTACGGCCTCGACCAGCCGTGGCCCGTCCGGAACCGTCTCCAGGTGCAGTGCGACGGCCGTCGTACGGCCGTCCCCCGCGAGGTGCTCCAGGACGTCCGCGGCGGTGACGTCGAGGCCTGCCCCGATGCCGACGCCGACGCTGATCCCGTTCCCGGCGGCGACCAGGTCGAAGGAGAGCGCGTGGTTGACGCCGCCGCTGGCCGCGACGACCGCGATGTCTCCGGCCGGCAGCTGCCCGGCCGCGGGCACGAAGCTGGCCGTCAGTCCGAGGTGGGGGGCGAAGAAGCCGGAGGTGTTGGGACCGAGCAGGCGGATCCCCGTGTCCTGGGCAACGCGACGCAGTGCCTCCGCGTACTGCTCGCCCTCCGGGCCCGCCTCGCCGAAACCGCCCGCGCAGACCAGCGCCGCACGGCAGCCCGCGGCGGCCGCCTCGGCCAGTGCCTGGGCGCAGCCGGCCGCCGGTACGCAGAGCACGGCCAGGTCGAGCCGTGCGTCGGTGTGCACGGCGGCTTCCGCGACCGAGGCGTACACGCCCTCGCCGGGCTCCGGGCGCCGCGCGTTGACCAGGGCACGGGCGCCGGGGAAGGGAGCCAGCGAACGGGCCATGGCGGCGCCCAGCTTGCCGCTCTGCCGTGAGGCGCCGATCACCACCACGCCCTCGGGCGCGAGCATCGGCGTCAGGTCGGTGCTCATTCCCGCTCCCCCGCCACCAGGTCGGCGCGCCCGGACAGCAGCAGCGTCTCGGCCCGGTCGTCGTCCATCACGTCCTCCACGATCAGCACGGGTACGCCGTGCACCAGCCGGGCCTGCTCGGCGAGCAGCGACCGGGTGAGCGCGGTTCCGCCCTGCACGGCGACCAGATCCGGGGGCGTGTCGTCACCCAGGGCGCCGTCCAACTCGCCGAAGATCTCCGGCAGTTGATCCTCACCCCCGGGTGCGGTGAACCACAGGCACCCCTCGGAGCGCAACGCCGCGAGCTCCGCCGCGGTCAGCCGCCGTCCGCCGAACTCCCGGAACGGCGTGTCCAGGGGATCGAGCCCCTCGTGCGCCGCCCGCCAGTCCTGTACGACCTGCTCGACGAACTCCGGGTCGCGGCGCGCGATCCGTTCCTTGCCGATGCTGCGGGAGATGAAGTGGAAGGCGAACCGCGTCGGTTCGAACGCGTCGTGGTAGCGCCCGAAGTGCTCCCACCACGACAGGCTCGGCCGAGCGGCGCCCTGGATCTTCGCCACCGAGGGCTGCCGCGCCGCCTCGTACGCGTCCAGGGCGCTCGCGAGGTCGTGACGGTGGGCGAGGAGGCTGTCGGCGAGGGCGACGGCGTCCTCCAAGGCCATCTTGGTGCCGGAGCCGACGGAGAAGTGCGCGGTGTGCGCGGCGTCGCCGACCAGGACGACGTTGCCGCTGTGCCAGCGCCGGGTGCGGAGGGTGCGGAAGTTGCCCCAGCGCGAGTTGTTGACCAGCAGTTCGTGGCCGTCGATCTGCTCGGCGAAGAGCTTCTCCAGGTAGTGCTTGGTCTTCTCGTCGCTCGGGCCCGGCGGCTGGGCGGTGTCGAACTCGTCGAGCCCCGCCCGCCGCCAGGACTCCTCGTCGGTCTCGACGATGAAGGTGCTGACGCTGTCGCTGATCGGGTAACCGTGCACGGCGAAGGTGCCGTGCGGGCCGTGCTCGTGCACGAAGGTCAGACCGTCGAAGAGGTAGTTCGTGCCGAACCAGATGAACTTGGCGGTCGCGACTTCCACCTCCGGCACGAGCACGTCAGTGAGACGGTCACGGAACCGGGAGTTCGCCCCGTCGGCGGCCACGATCAGGTCGTAGTCGGCCAGTTGCGCGGGGTCCGCGGGAACCTCGTGGCTGAACCGGAGCTCGACGCCGACCTCCTCGGCCCGCCGGTGCAGCAGCTCCAGCAGGGTCTTGCGGGTGATGGCGGCCATGCCGTTGCCGCCGCACCGGATCCGCCGCCCCTTGAGCCGCACCTCGATGTCGTCCCAGTGCCGGCCGTGCTCCGCGAGCGCGGTGCGCAGGACGGGATCCGCCGCGTGGATGGCGGCCAGCGTCGCGTCCGAGAACACCACGCCGAAGCCGAAGGTGTCCTCCGGGCGGTTCCGCTCGAAGACCGTCACCTCGACCGACGGATCGGCCTGCTTGATGAGCGCCGCGAAGAACAGCCCACCGGGGCCGCCTCCCACGCAAGCGATCCGAGAAACCATGGCTCCTGCCTCCACGTCGAGTACAGGCCCAGACTCAGGCTCAGACGCATCTTGTGTCAATACACAAACGGACGTCAGTAATCTGTTGCGCATAACCGAGGCTGATTTCCCTGTGGAAACATGGGTTCTCTCGGTCGGATGACTCATCATCACGACGGCCGTCCGTGTGCCATAGTCGATTCCGTGAAGCCTCGATCGATCGTCTTCGACCTGTTCGGCGACTACGTCCGCTACCGCGGCGGCACCGCCCGGCTGCGCACCCTCAGCACACTGATGGGCTGCTTCGGTGTCGGTGAGAGCACGGTGCGGGTGGTTCTCGCGCGCCTGCGCAAGGAGGGGTGGTTCGACGTCCGACGCGAGGGCAGGGAGACGCTCTACGCGCTCAACAAGCGCAGTCTCCAGCTCCTCGACGAGGGCCGCTCACGCATCTTCGACCGGGCACCGTCCGACTGGGACCGGCACTGGTACATGGTCATCTACTCGGTCCCCGAGAGTGAGCGCGGTGCACGCGACCGCATCCGCAAGGAGCTGGCCTGGCTGGGCTTCGGCCCTCTGGCCCCGTCCACGTACGTCTCCCCGCACGACCGGCTCCAGCAGGTCCGGGAGAAGTTCGCCGACGAGCCTGCCATCCGCCTGGACACCCTGCGCTGCCAGTCCGGCGGGCTGCCCGTCGACCGCGAGATGGCGGCGCGCAGCTGGGACCTCGCCGCCCTCAACGAGGACTACCGGGAGCTGCTGCGCACCTACCGAAGCCGGATGCCGTCGTACCGGGCCGGGCACCTCAGCCCCGAGGAGGCGCTGGTCGAGCGCATGCGACTGACCTACGACTACCGCAAGTTCCCCTTCCGCGACCCGGACCTGCCGACCGAACTCCTCCCGGCGGGCTGGGTGGGCCACGAGGCCCACGAGATGTTCCTGGAGGCCCACGAGGTCCTCGGCCCGTCGGCCGAGACCTACTACGACGAGGTGGCCGGCCCGCGCCCCGTCGAGTAGGGCACTACGACAGGTATCCCAGCTCGTGCGACGCCGCGGCCACGGTGTCGTGCAGGAAGACGTTGACCACGAATCCACCGTCGGGCGATGCGCCTACGTCGGTGCCGAACGGGCTGTTCGCGGTGGAGTACCACCCGTTCGCGATCGTCCTGATGGCAGTTGTTTGTGCCAGTCTGTACGTGATTTTCAAGCGGCGAGACTGGCTCTGAGCGACCTTAGGGAACGGATCGGACGGGTCCTCCAGTCCAGGGATCTCCGAGCCCGGTCGCGTGCCCAGCGGGTCGCGGAGCGCGTACGACAGCGGGAGCACCCGCACCCCCCCGAGCCGACCCTGAGATGCCCCCCATCTCTCCCCGAGATGTGTCAGGAATCTTTGACAGGTGCCCGAAGCGCCTGTCAGCCTTTCCTGACAGGTACGACGGAAAGGGGCCGCGATGCCCGAGGTCCCGCCTCCGGCACCGACGGGCGACGAGTTGCTGAAGGTGCTCTCCGCGCTCGGCAATCCGCACCGGATGCGGATCGTCGCGGCGCTCATGGAGAGCCGGAACTACGTCAGCGCGCTCGCCCGTGAGATCGGCATGGGCCGCCCACTGCTGCACATGCACCTGCAGCGCCTGGAGGCGGCCGGACTGGTCGTCGGCACGCTCGAACTCGCGGAGGACGGCAAGACGATGAAGTACTTCGAAGTCACCCCCTTCTTCTACGAGTTGACACCCCACGCCATCGCACAGGCGGCCGCGACGATCACCGAGACCGCTGACCGGACCGCGAAAGAGGAAGCGAAGTGAATGAGGAACTGGTGACATTCGCCGCCGGGGAGGACGAGTGGGGGATTCTGGTCGGCGCCGTCGGCGCGGCCGGGCTCTTCGCCCTGCTGATCGTGATCGTCTGGCAGGTCGCCGCCACCTGGCGGGCCCGGATGCTGGCGGCACGTGAAGAGCAGTACAAGGAACTCGCGACAAAGTACGCCCAACTCCTTGAGGACACCGTGGAGTTGCAGCGCCGAACCATCGACGAGCAGCGGCAGACCCTGGACGAACTGACGCAGACCCGGCTGTCGGTGAACTCGATGGAGAAGATGATGCGCGAGATCGAATAACACCCACTGTTCGCGTACGGCCGGGAGCGGCAACTCCCGGCCGTACCAAGGAAGAACACACCCGGACACACCCATCCCGTACACCACGGCAGGTCGTCACACCCTCTGCGCCGTGGTGCGGGCCCCGTGCGCCCTTGTGCCGGTCACCGACCGGCGGCGCGCTCCCTACCCCAAGGAGATTACTCATGCGTGCGCTGCTTCAGCGTGTCGCCCGTGCGCCCGGCGGGCGGCGCGGCAAATGGCTCGTCCTGGCCGCCTGGCTGATCGTGGCCGTCGCACTCGGCCCACTGGCCGGAAAGCTCGGCGACGTCGAGGACTCGAGTGCCAACGCCTTCCTGCCGCGCGGCGCCGAGTCCGCGCAGGTCAACACGGAGCTGGAGAAGTTCCGTGCCGACCCGGTCATGCCCGCCGTCGTCGTCTACACCGGCGACGGAGCGGACGCGAAGGCGGCCACCGACCGGACCGCCTTCGCGAAGTTCGTCCCCGCGGGCGAGGAGGTCTCGCGGCCGATCCCGTCCGAGGACGGTCAGGTGCTGATGACCGTGGTCCCGCTCGACAGCGAGGACGGGATCACCGACAAGGTCGACGAGCTGCGCGAGATCGCCGGCGCCAACGCGCCGCCCGGCGTGGACGTCGAGGTCGGCGGTCCCGCCGGATCCCTCACCGACTCGGTGGCGGTCTTCGACAGCCTCGACTCGACGCTGCTGCTCGCCACCGGCCTGGTCGTGGCCGCCCTGCTGCTGATCACTTACCGCAGTCCCTTCCTGTGGCTCCTGCCCCTGCTCTCGGTCGGCTTCGCGGCCGTCCTCACCCAGGTCTGCACCTACCTGCTGGCCAAGCACGCCGGACTGCCCGTGGACCCGCAGAGCGCGGGCGTGCTGATGGTGCTCGTCTTCGGCGTCGGCACCGACTACGCCCTGCTGCTCATCGCCCGCTACCGCGAGGAACTGCACCGCCACGAGGACCGGCATCAGGCAATGCGGATCGCGCTGCGCCGCTCGGGCCCGGCGATCCTGGCCTCCGCCGCCACCATCGCCGTCGGCCTGGCCTGCCTGGCCTTCGCCGACATCAACTCCTCGCGCTCGCTGGGCCTGGTCGGCGCGGTCGGCGTCGTGTGCGGCTTCCTCGCGATGGTCACGGTGCTTCCGGCGCTGCTCGTCATCGCGGGCCGCTGGGTCTTCTGGCCCTTCGTCCCGCAGTACGGCACGCCCGCCCGCAAGCCGCACACCGTCTGGTCCCGCATCGGCGCCGCCATCGCCCTGCGCCCCCGCTGGTCGTGGATGACGTCCGTCGCCGCCACCGGCGTCCTCGCCCTCAGCGCGGCCGGCATCTCCATGGGCCTGACCCAGGCCGAGATGTTCCAGGACAAGCCCGAGTCGGTCACCGCCCAGGAGACGATCTCGGCACACTACCCTTCCGGCGCCTCCGACCCCGCGAAGATCGTCACCATCACCGGCAGGGCCGCCGAGGTCCGCACGGCCGCCTCCACCGTGGACGGCGTCGCCCGCGTCGAGGACGGCGGCGACCGCACACCGGACGGTGAACTCACCACGCTCTCCGTGGTGCTGGAGGACGCCCCGGACAGCCAGGCGGCCAAGGACACGATCGACAAGCTCCGTGAAACCGTGCATCCGATGGACGCCCTCGTCGGCGGCACCACCGCCGAGAGCCTCGACACCCAGCGTGCCTCCGACCGCGACCTGACCACGGTCATCCCGATCGTGCTCCTGGTCGTCCTGGCCGTCCTGATCTGGCTGCTGCGGGCGCTGGTCGCCCCGCTGCTGCTCCTGGCCACCGTGGTGCTGTCGTACTTCGCGGCCCTCGGCGCCTCGAACCTCCTCTTCGAGCACGTCCTGGACTACGCGGGCGTCGACTGGTCGATCCCGCTCATGGGCTTCGTGTTCCTGGTCGCCCTCGGCATCGACTACAACATCTTCCTCATGCACCGCGTGAAGGAGGAGGCCACTCGTCTCGGCCACGCCCCCGGCGTCCTGGAGGGCCTGACCAGCACCGGAGGCGTCATCACCTCCGCGGGCATCGTCCTCGCCGCCACCTTCGCCGTCTTCGCCGGGCTGCCGCTGGTGACCATGGCCCAGATGGGAGTCCTCGTCGGCGTCGGAGTCCTGCTGGACACCTTCCTCGTCCGAACGGTCCTGGTTCCTGCCCTCGCCCTCGACCTGGGCCGCTGGTTCTGGTGGCCGGGCAGGCTCTTCCACCACCTGGCCCACGACGAACCAGGCACTCTTGGCAGCGCCTCAGCGACCCCGCCGGACCGGGCCCACGAACCGGCCTGATCGGGGGCGACGCCGACGCGGGTGTCCTTCACCCGCGTCGGCGTCCTGCGCAACCGCACCTACCGCCACCTCCTCACCGGTCGGGCCACCGTGGTGACCGATCCCGCCGAGCACGAACGGCTGTCGCAGGCCGGCCCCGTCCTGGATGCCCCTGCGGGAGGCCGTGTTCGTACGGATCGAGTCCGAGATGGTCACCGGACGCGAGCTCAGGGGGACGCGCGGTACGCAGTGAGGCGCAGCCCGCAGGGCATAGCGCAGCCAGCCGCCGGGCTTCGCCGTGAGCAACACATGTTCCAGTGCCTGGCCCGCCCGCAGCCATCGGGCTGGGCACCCGCACGTCCCCAAGGTCGAGGGGCTGTGCTCGAAACCCTGCACACCGACGGAGTCCTCCCCGTCGGTGTGCACGACAGCGGGTCGGGACGGACTCCGAGTCCCGGACTCGGCGCCCGAGTCGGAACACGGCTGCCGCCCTAGACTTGGACTTTGGACTACCGACAGGGGGGAATGGCCACCCAGGAGGACGCGATGTTGCGGCACACCAGACTGGCCGGAGAATCCGAGGAATATCTCGCCGCCCGCGAGGAGCTGCGCCTGGCCGAGATCGAGCTCATGCGCCACCAGGAGAAGGTGGCCGACCAGCGACGGGCCCTCCCGCCGGGGCCGGCTGTCGACGACTACGTCTTCCTCGAAGGCCCCGCCGACCTCGACGCCGGCGACACACCGGTCCGCGAGGTCCCCCTGAGCGGACTGTTCACCGCCCCGGACCGCCCGCTGATCGTCTACCAGCTCATGTACGGCAAGGCGCAGACCGAGCCCTGCCCGATGTGCACCCTGTGGACCGACGGCTTCAACGGCATCGCCCACCACGTCGCTCGCAACGCCGACTTCGCCATCGTCGCGGCCGCCGACCCGCCCTCCCTGCGGCAGCACGCCCGCAACCGGGGCTGGCACCGACTGCGCCTGCTGAGCTGCGGGGACAGCACGTTCAAGTACGACACGGGCAGCGAGGACAAGGACGGCGAACAGGACTCCACGGTCTCGGTGTTCACGCGTGACGGCGACGGCACGGTTCGCCACTTCTACTCCGCGCACCCCCGTATGGCCGACGACATCGATGAACGGGGCATCGACCTGCTGGCCCCCGTCTGGCACCTCCTCGACCTGACACCACGGGGCCGCGGTGACTGGTACCCGAGCATCGACTACGGGGTTTAGTTTTTCCGCCTCGTCACCTGGACGGTGCTGCCGGCGGTGCCAAGCGGCCCGAGAGGCCCGTCCTGGGCCACGCCCCCTTCTCTCCCGGTCCAAGCCCGATTGGCATCGGTCTGTCAGCCGTCCCAGGTCCAGTCGGCGACCTCCGGCAGGTCGGTGCCATGGGCGCGGATCCAGTCGTGGTGGCGTAGCCGGGCGTCCTCCATGCGCTGGCGTACGGCCGCGGCGCGCACCGCCAGTCCCGGTACGCGGTCGATGACGTCCATGACCAGGCGGTAGCGGTCCATGTCGTTGCGGACGACCATGTCGAACGGTGTGGTCGTGGTGCCGATCTCCTTGTAGCCGCGCACGTGCAGGTGCTGGTGGCCGGTGCGGCGGTAGGCCAGCCGGTGGATCAGCCAGGGGTAGCCGTGGTAGGCGAAGATCACCGGCTTGTCCGGTGTGAAGAGCCCGTCGTACTCGAAGTCGGTCATGCCGTGCGGGTGTTCCCCCTGCGGCATGAGCCGGGCGATGTCGACGACGTTCACCACGCGCACCGCCAGTTGCGGCAGATGGCGGCGCAACAGCCCGGCGGCGGCCAGCACTTCCTGCGTCGGTACGTCCCCCGCGCAGGCCAGGACCACGTCCGGTTCACCGCCGTTCTCCGTGCCGGCCCAGTCCCAGATCCCGGCGCCGCGTGCGCAGTGCACCCGCGCCTCGTCCATCGTCAGCCAGTCGAAGCAGGGCTGCTTGCCGGCCACGATGACGTTGACGTAGTCGCGGCTGCGCAGCGCGTGGTCCGCGACGGACAGCAGCGTGTTGGCGTCCGGCGGCAGATAGACCCGTACGGCCTCGGGGCTCTTGTTGAGGATGTGGTCGACGAAGCCGGGGTCCTGGTGGGAGAAGCCGTTGTGGTCCTGGCGCCAGACGTGCGACGTCAGCAGGTAGTTGAGGGAGGCGATGGGGGCGCGCCAGGGCAGTCGGCGGGTGACGCGCAGCCACTTGATGTGCTGGTTGACCATCGAGTCGACGATGTGCACGAACGCCTCGTAGCAGGAGAACAGCCCGTGCCGGCCGGTGAGCAGGTAGCCCTCCAGCCAGCCCTGGCAGGTGTGTTCGGAGAGGATCTCCATCACCCGGCCGTGCCGGTCGAGGTGTTCGTCCACGTCGAGGGTCCCTGCCTGCCATGCCTTGCCGCTGGCCGCGTAGACAGCCTGGAGGCGGTTGGAGGCGGTCTCGTCGGGGCCGACGAGGCGGAAGTCGCGCCGGTCGGTGGTGGCGCGCATGACGTCTTCGAGCAGGTCGCCGAGGACGCGGGTGGGTTCGTGCATGCCGGTGCCGGGTTTGTCGACGGGGACGGCGTACCGCTCCAGCGAGGGCAAGGGCAGTTCGCGCAGCAGGAGGCCACCGTTGGCGTGTGGGGTGGCGCCGAGCCTGCGAGCGCCGTCCGGGACGCACGCCAGGACGTCGGGGACCGGACTGCCGTGCTCGTCGAAGAGCTCCTCGGGGCGGTACGAACGCAGCCACGCCTCCAACTGGCGCAGGTGATCCGGGTTGTCGCGGACGGCGGACAGGGGCACCTGGTGGGAGCGCCACGTGCCTTCCACCGGAAGTCCGTCGACCTCCGCCGGACCGGTCCAGCCCTTCGGGGTGCGCAGCACGATCACCGGCCAGCGCGGGCGCTCAGTGGCGCCGTCCTCACGTGCGGCGCGCTGGATGGCGGCGATGCGGTCGAGCGCGGCGTCCATGGCCTGCGCCATGGCCTGGTGGACAGCGGCCGGGGCGTCGCCGGCGACGTGGATGGGGTCGTGGCCGTAGCCGCGCAGCAGTTCGTCGAGTTCCGGCTCGGGGAGCCGGGCGAGCACCGTCGGGTTGGCGATCTTGTACCCGTTGAGGTGGAGGATCGGCAGGACGGCGCCGTCGTGGACGGGGTCGAGGAACTTGTTGGAGTGCCAGGACGCGGCCAGCGGCCCGGTCTCCGCCTCGCCGTCGCCGATGACGCAGGTCACCACCAGATCGGGGTTGTCCAGGGCGGCACCGTAGGCGTGCGACAGGGAGTAGCCCAGTTCGCCGCCCTCGTGGATGGAGCCGGGCGTCTCGGGCGCCACGTGGCTGGGGACGCCGCCGGGGAACGAGAACTGCTTGAAGAGGCGGGCCATCCCGGCCGCGTCCCGCGTGATGTCGGGATACGTCTCGGTGTACGAGCCCTCCAGCCAGGAGCCCGCGACCACCGCAGGGCCGCCGTGCCCGGGGCCCCAGATACACAGGGCGTCCAGGTCACGGGCCCGGATGACCCGGTTGAGGTGGGTGTACACGAGGTTGAGCCCGGGCGAGGTGCCCCAGTGGCCGAGCAGCCGCGGCTTGATGTGCTCGGGGCGCAGCGGCTCGGTCAGCAGGGGGTTCGCCATGAGGTAGATCTGGCCGACGGACAGGTAGTTCGCGGCGCGCCAGTGGGCGTCCAGCGTCCTCAGCTCGTCGTCGGTGAGGGTGGCGGACGCCTGCTGAGTGTCGACGGACATCATGGTGTCCCTTCCGGATCGGGGATCGGAATCGGTGATCTGGGATCGGTCGGAGGTGCATATGGGCCCATGGGTCCGTACGTCCCCGCACTCGCCCACCCTCCGGGTACCCGACAGGGCCGAACGGACCATCCCCGTTCAGGCCGTGAGGTCCACCCCGTACAGGGTGCGTCCGCCGACGAGCTCACGCCCGGTGACCAGTTCGGGCTCGATGCATGGCACCAGGGCACCAATAGGTACGTCGATTACGTTGAGGTCATCGACGTAGGCCATCGGGCGATGGAGGCGGCATGACCGGCAAGAAGGCGGCGAAGGTGCCGCGCGCGGCATACGAGCGGGAACTGCTGCGCCTGCAGACCGAGTTGGTGAAACTGCAGGAGTGGGTGCGCGCCGAGGGTGCCCGGCTGGTCGTGGTCTTCGAGGGCCGGGACGCGGCAGGCAAGGGCGGCACCATAAAGCGCGTCGCCGAGCACCTCAACCCGCGGGTCGCGCGGATCGCGGCGCTGCCGGCGCCGACCGAGCGGCAGCGCACCCAGTGGTACTTCCAGCGGTACGTCGAGCATCTGCCGGCCGCCGGGGAGATCGTGCTGTTCGACCGGTCCTGGTACAACCGCGCCGGCGTCGAGCACGTGATGGGCTTCTGCACGAAGGAGGAGTACCAGCTGTTCCTGCGCCAGTGCCCGATCTTCGAGCGGATGCTGGTGGAGGACGGGATCCTGCTGCGCAAGTACTGGTTCTCGGTGAGCGACACCGAGCAGCAGGAGCGCTTCCGGCGCCGGCTCGATGATCCGCTGCGGCGCTGGAAGCTGTCGCCGATGGATCTGGAGTCGCTCACCCGCTGGGAGGCGTACTCCCGGGCCAAGGACGAGATGCTGGTGCACACCGACATCTCCGAGGCGCCCTGGCACGTCGTGGAGAGCGACGACAAGCGCCGGGCCCGGCTGAACATGATCGCCCACCTGCTCGACTCCGTGCCGTACCACGAGGTGCCGCCGCCGGTGCTTGAGCTGCCGGAGCGGCCTGCGTCGACCGGCTACGAGCGCCCGCCGCGCGATCTGCAGACCTACGTCCCCGATCACGCGGCGAGCCTGTGACTCACGCCTGCTGCCGCACGACTCACACCCGCTGCTGCACGACTCATTCCTGCCGCGGCACGATGAGCGCCTTCACCACGCGCTGCGCCGCGACGTCCTCCAGCGCCGCCTGTGCGTCGGCGAGGCCGTACTCCCTGGTGATGAGGTCGGTCCACGGGAAGATCCGCCCGTACCGGGCCATCACCTGGACCGCCCGGTACACGTGCCCCACGTCGCTGCCCCAGCAGCCGCGGATGTCCAAGTGCTTCTGGTTCAGGTCGAGATGCGGGTTGAAGGTCGCCTCACCGGCGTCGGTGTACTGACCCACGATCACGTATCGCCCGGCGTCCCGGGTGAGCCGCATGCCCTCGGGCACCGCCGAGGGCACTCCGGTCGCCTCGATCGTGACGTCCGCGCCGCGTCCCGCGGTCGCCTCCCGGACTGCCGCTATCCGTTCGTCGGGCGTGGTGCTGCCGATGTCGATGACGGCGTCGGCACCGAAACGGGTCGCCGCGGCCAATCTCGTCTCCGGCCCGCCGATGACGATCACCCGGCCGGCGCCGCGCAGTTGGGCGAGGACGGCGGCGCACAGGCCGACGGGGCCCGCGCCCTGGACGACGACCGTGTCGCCGAAGGCGATCTCGCCGAGTGTCACAGCGTGCAGCGCGGTGGGCATGCCGCAGCCTCCGGAGAGGAACGCGCGCCAGTCCAGTTCGTCGGGCAGCGGGATCACATGGACGCCGGGCTTCAGGTGGATGTACTCCGCCCAGCCGCCCAGCAGTCCGTCGTCGGCCGAGAGGGTGACCCCGTACACCTTCCGCTCCGGGCAGCGGGTGGTCGCGTGGGCGACGGTGCAGTACCAGCAGCGCCCGCAGGTCCCGTACACATCGAGGAACGTCACGGTCTGCCCGACCCGCAGCGGAACTCCGTTCACATCCCGAGGCACCTCACCCGGCCCCAGCGCACTGATCCGTCCCACGCTGACGTGGCCGGGAATGATCGGGTACGGCACACCCGCGAGCTGCCCCTTCCACAGGTGCGCGTCCGTACCGCACACCTCGCTTCCGAGGGTCCGCAGCAGGATCGCTCCGGGCTCCAGTTCGGGGCGGGCGAACGAGCGGACTTCGAGCGGTGCACCGGGTTCGGTCATGACGACGGCGGAGATCACGAGGGTTCCTGTTCACTGAGGGCGGCCCGCTGCTCTCACGCGGGCACACGGATGGGGTCCGGATCCTAAGCGGAGTAGGGGAAGTCCGGTGCGGTACCGCGCCCCTAAGCCACAACGGACCCGTCACTTGCCCACCGGCGGGAGGGGCCGTGGGCCGGTGCGTCGTATGCCCGTCGCGTAGGTCCTGTCTCGGAGAACCAGGACCCTGTACCAGCTCCGGGCCGTACGCCCGGCCTGCGACGGGCTGACGCACCGGCCCACGGCCCCGCACCCACCACCCACCCAGGGGCGCGGGGAACGGCGCGACCAGCCACCCACCAACCCGCAGCCGCCCCACCGCCGGAGGCACCCCGCGGGGAACGGCGCGACCAGCCACAACGAACCCGCACCCAAAAACCGCACCCAGCGGAGCGCTTTCGCGTCCTACCGACGGCTGCGCACCAGCAGGTAAAGGAAGTATGGCGTGCCGATCACAGCCGTCATCAGGCCGGCGCCGAGCTGAGCCGGCGCGATCACCGTACGGCCCACCAGGTCCGCCGTACAGACGAGTACGGCGCCGAGCAGCACCGCGACCGGCACCACCCGGACATGCTGCCGGCCCACCAGGGCCCTGGCCGCGTGCGGTGCCACCAGTCCCACGAAGCCGATCGTGCCCGCGGCGGCCACGGCGGTGGCGCTGAGCAGGACGCTCAGCGTCAGGAAGCCGAGGCGCCCCCGTGCCAGTCCGAGCCCCAGAAGCCTCGGGGTGTCCTCGTCGAGCGACACGAGGTCGAGCTCGGTGCGCCGCAGGGAGGCGACGAGGAGGCCCACGGCGAGTACGACCGCGAGAGGCACCACGTCGGGCCCGGTCCGCCCGTAGGTGGAACCCGACAGCCAGGTGAGCGCCAGCGTCGCGTTGAACGGGTCGGTGAGGATGATGAGCAGGCCGATCAGGGCAGCCGCCCCGGTGGCGACGCCGAATCCGACCAGCACGAGCCGGTTCTGCTGGAACCCGCCTCGCGCGGCGAGCCCGAAGACGAGGACGGAACTGATCGCGGCTCCCGCGAACGCGCCGCCGGCCACGCCCCACGAGCCGACGGCGGGCACCGTCGTCACGAGCAGCACGGCACCGAGCGCGGCGCCGCCGGAAACGCCCAGGATGCTGGGATCCGCGAGCGGATTGCGGGTCACGGCCTGGATGAGCGTCCCGGCAAGGCCGAGGGCGGCGCCCGCGAGGAGCGCCGCGAGGACCCGGGGCACCCGGGTGTCGAGTACGAAGGTGATGGCCCTGCCCGCCCGGCCCTGTGCCCAGTTCGCCACGTCGCCCAGCAGCAGCTTGCTGTCGCCGAGCAGTACGGCGGCGATCGTCACGCCGACGAGCACCGTCACCAGTACGGCCGTGGTGGTCAGGAAGACGGTCCTGCTTCTGATGCGCAGCCGGTCGGGGGCGGGGGCTCCTGCCGTGTCCCGGACCCGGGCGGCCATCACGATCAGGAAGACGGCGCCGACGAGGCTGGTGACCACGCCGGTCGGTACGGCGACGGCGATGTCCGCGGGCACGAGGGCGCGCAGCAGCACGTCCGAGCCGAGTACCAGCGCCGCACCGGCGAGACCCACGACCGGAAGGCTGCCACGTGTCCGTGAGAACACGCGGATCCTGCGGGCCAGGGGGCGGACGAGGGCGGGCGCGCACAGGCCGACGAAGCCGATCGGCCCGGCGAGTGTGACAGCCACCGTGGAGAGCAGCGCCGCGAGTACGACCCCCGTGACCCGGGTGGCTCGGACCGGCACGCCGAGACTGCGGGCGGCGTCGTCGCCGAGAGCCAGGGCGTCGATCCGCCGGGCGAGCAGCATGAGTCCGACGAGCCCGGCGATGCCGATCGGCGCCATCTGCAGCACGCCGTCGAACCCGTTCTGGGCGATGCTGCCCTGGTGCCACTGGAAGAGGCCCTCGGTCTCCTGTGGGAACAGCAGGAGCAGGCCCTCGGTGACGGCCATGAGGCCGAGGGTGAGGGCACTGCCGGCGAGAACGAGCCGGACGGTGCCCGCGCCGAGACCGGAAAGGCCGAGCACGACGGCCGCCGCCGCGAGGCCGCCGGCGAACGCGACGCCGGAGGCGGCGAACAGCGGCAGCGAGACACCGGTGACGGCGACAAGGCCGAGGGTCAGATAGGAACCGGCGTTCACCGCGAGGGTGTCGGGCGCGGCGAGCACGTTGCGGCTGACCGACTGCAGGGCGGCGCCCGCCATGCCGAGTACGGCGCCGACGAGCAGCCCCGCGGTCATCCGCGGCAGCCGGGAGGCGATGACGACGGACGCGTCGTCAGGGTCCGCCTGGCCGGTGAGCGCCTTCCAGACCTCGGGTGCGCCGACCGCGGCGGTGCCCTGCGTGATGTCGACGATCGCGAGGACCACGACGAGGAGCACCAGAGCGACCGTCACCGCGGCCGCGCCCGTCCGGGACGTGGCCGCCGACGGACGGGTGGCGGGAGTTGTTGCGGTGACGGTCATGGTGTTACTTCGTCAGCGCCTCGACGACCGAGTCGACGTACTTGCTCATCGACCCGGGACCGCCGAACATCCAGATGCCGTCGGGCAGCCGGTGGACGTTGCCCTTCTTCACGAACGGCAGGGACGTCCACACAGAGTCCTTCTTCAGGACTCCGTCGAACGGCGCGCTGGTCTCGTCGCTGTCGTTGCCGATGTAGGCGAACTGCACGTCGCCGAGCTTGGTGAGGCCCTCGACATCGGTGGCGCCGAGGCCGTAGACCTCGTCTCCCTTGACCGTCCAGGCGTTCTTCAGGCCGATCTTCTCGCTGACCGCACCGATGAGCGAGCCGCTGGTGTACGGCCGGATGGAGACCTGGTTGGAGACGAGGTAGCCGTCGGCGAAGGCGTACTTAGCGCCGGCCAGACCGGCATCGGCAAGAGCCTTCTTGCCCTCGGCAAGCTTCGCGTCGAAGTCCTCCTTGAGCTTCTCGGCCTGCTCCGTGGTGCCGGTGGCCTGCGCGAACAGGTCGAGGTTCTCGGTCATCTGACCGATCGGGTCGGCGGCGTCGGAGGACTGCGTCACCAGGACCGGGGCGACCTCGCGCAGCTGCTTCACGGCGGCAGGCTTCAGGTCGCTGCTGGCGACGATGAGGTCCGGCGCCAGGGCGGCGACGGTGTCCATGCTCGGCTCGCCGCGCGTGCCGATGTCCTTGGGGTCGTTCTTGAGCGGGACGGCGGAGTCCCAGGCCTTGTAGCCCTTGATGTCGGCGACGCCGACGGGGTCGACGCCCAGCGAGATCAGGCTCTCGACCTCGTTCCACTCGGTCGCGACGACCTTCTTGGCGGGTCCGTCCAGCTCGACCTTCACGCCGGCGGCGTCGGTGAGGGTGATGCGCTCGGCGCTCGGCTTCGCGTCGGCGTCGTCGGCGGCGGGCTCGGTCGTTCCACAGGAGGTCAGGGTGAGGACCGCGGCGGTGGCGGCCGCCGCGGTCATAAGGAGGCGTCTCATGGGGTGGTGTCGAGCCTTTCACTTCGCGTGTGGTGCCGGCCGATCGCGCGGGTGCGCAGCCGGCCGGTCAAGGGGTCGGTGCCGACTTCGATGCGGATGCCGTAGGTGTCCGTCAGCCGCTGAGCCGTCAGTACGTCTTCGGGGAGGCCGTCCGCGATGATCCGCCCCTCGTCGAGGAGCACGATCCGGTCGGCGAGGGCCGCGGCCTGGTCCAGGTCGTGCAGGACGGCGCCCACCGCTATCCCGTGGTCGTCCGCCAAGTCGCGTATGAGGTCGAGGAGTTCGACCTGGTACCGCAGGTCGAGGTAGGTCGTCGGCTCGTCGAGGAGCAGTACGCCGGTCTCCTGGGCGAGGCAGCCGGCGAGCCATACGCGCTGGAGCTGTCCTCCGGAGAGGTGCTCGACGCCGCGCCCGGCGAGTTCCGCGACGCCCGTCATGGCCAGCGCGCGCTCCACCGCGGCCGGGCCGTCCGGGTCGGCCCTGCCCCAGCGGCCCCGGTACGGGTAGCGGCCGAACTCGACGACGTCCCGCACGGTCAGCCCGCTGGGCGTGGGGCGACCCTGCGTCAGGAGGGCCAGGTGTCGGGAGAACTCACGCGGGGTCAGCGCAAGTCCGTCGCTGCCGTCGATGACGAGCGTGGCGGTCCTGGGTCGCTGCAGCCGCGCGAGGGCACGCAGGAGTGTCGACTTCCCACTGCCGTTCGGGCCGACCAGCACGGTCACTTCGCCGGGCCGCAGGGTCAGTGACGCGTCGTGTACGACGTCGACGCCGTCGTACGCCACGGTGACGCCCGTGGCGGACAGTTCATGACCGCGGGGACCGACGGCCGCGGAGGTCTCTTTGACTGCTTGCACGCCGCAAAGGTTAGCCTAACCTTACAAAAACTGTGCGGAGCGTCCCCGAACAGCACATCTAGGTCGCGAGACCGGCACTCCACCTCCGCCCGACCGGCCCTGCGCCGCATACGCCCGTCAACTCGCGGCAGAGCCCCCTCAGTACAACCAGCCGCCGACCGGACGCCGGACAGCATCCGGCCCGGGCGGTGCGGAGGACCGCCCGGACCGTTCGGCCCCGCAGGGCTCAGCTCTCCGCCGGGGGCGCCGGAGTGAGCACGACGAAGTCCGCGTTCGACGGGTCGAGGCAGACGGCCAGGCGGCCCACACCCTCCGCGTCCTGCGGTCCCATCTGTACGCTGCCGCCGTTCTCGGTGACCTTGGCGACCGCGGCGTCGCAGTCGGTGACGTTGAAGACCGGGTGCCAGTACGGCCGCCCGTTCGCCAGCGCGAGGTCCTCCTTGGAGAGCTCCATGACGCCGCCGTGCATGCGCTCCTCGGGCTGCCCGGCGGGGGTGATGAGGGAGTACGTACCCCCACCGCCCGGCAGCTCCATGTCACTGAACTGCCAGCCGAAGACACCGCCGTAGAACTCCTTCGCAGCCGCGGCGTCGCTCGTGTACAGCTCCGTCCAGGACAGCGAGCCCGGCTCGTCCGCCAGCTCGAAGCCGGCGTTCTTCCCCGGCTGCCAGACGGCGAACTGGCCCCCGAGCGGATCGCTGTACTGCGCCATGCGACCCCAGTCGTCGAGGTCCCGCGGCGCCACCCGCACCGTGCCGCCCGCGCTTTCCACGGCCTGGGTCGTGGCGTCCGCGTCGGTGACGGCGTAGTAGATCATCCAGGCCGAACGGGCGCCCTCCTCGCTGAGCTTGCCGAGCCCGGCGACGGTCTTGCCGTCCTTCTTGAACATCCCGCCTTCCATGTCGCCCCCCTCGCCCATGGACTCGTACTCCCAGCCGAGCACCGCGCCGTAGAAGGCCGCGGCGGCCCGGACGTCCGGGGCGCCAAGGTCGAGCCAACAGGGGGAGCCGGGAGTGAGGTCAGTGGTGATCACGGCGATTCCCTTTCGCAGGTCCTGTGCGACATCAGCGTCGTGACATCAGCGTGACACCCACCACTGACAATCGCCCGCCGGCCGCTTCGCGGTGCGTACCTCCAGCAGGCAGTTCGACGATAGATCCGCCGAAAATTTATCGCAAGATGCGTTAACAAGCTCGCAGCCTTCTGCTAACAATGCTCGCCAACACCTTCCGCGCCGACCACCTCCCCCGGGACGGCCGCAGCGGTACGCAGCACCCACCACACGAGAGGCACCCTCGCCATGCCATCGACCAGACATGCCCTCATCGCAGGCACCACCGCCACCGCTCTCCTGCTCGCCGGATGTGCCGGTGCCGGAGGCGGCGGCACCGGCGGCGGCAAGGGCGAGAGCATCAACGTCCTGATGGTCGGCAATCCACAGATGGAAGACATCGCGAAGCTGACGAAGAGCACGTTCACCAAGGACACCGGCATCAAGGTGAACTTCACGATCCTTCCCGAGAACGAACTGCGCGACAAAGTCACCCAGGACATCGCCACCCAGGCCGGCCAGTACGACGTCGCCACCATCGGCGCCTACGAGGTGCCCATCTGGGAGAAGAACGGCTGGCTGCACGAGCTGGACTCCTACGCCGACAAGGACAAGAGCTTCGACAAGGCCGATCTGCTCAAGCCGATGGTCAAGTCCCTGTCCGGCGAGGACGGCAAGATGTATGCCCTGCCGTTCTACGGCGAGTCCTCCTTCCTCATGTACAACAAGGACGTCATGAAGGAGAAGGGCATCACGGTGCCCAAACGTCCGACCTGGCAGCAGGTCGCCGACATCGCGGCCGAGGTCGACGGCGCCCGCCCGGGCATGAAGGGCATCTGCCTGCGCGGTCTGGCCGGCTGGGGCGAGCTCGGCGCACCGCTGACGTCCATGGTCAACACCTTCGGCGGCACCTGGTTCACCAAGGACTGGAAGGCACAGGTCAACAGCCCGAAGTTCAAGGAGGCGACGAACTTCTACGTCGACCTGGTGAAGAAGCACGGTGAGGCGGGCGCCCCGCAAGCCGGGTTCACCGAGTGCCTGAACGCCATGAGCCAGGGCAAGGTCGCCATGTGGTACGACGCGACCAGTGCGGCCGGGTCACTTGAGGACGCCAAGACCAGCAAGGTCGCCGGCAAGGTCGGCTACGCGTACGCCCCGACCGTCGAGACGGCCAACAGCGGCTGGCTGTGGGCCTGGGCGTGGGCCATGCCCAAGACCACCAAGAAGGCGGATGCGGCCTCGAAGTTCATGCTGTGGGCCTCCAGCAAGAAGTACGAGAAGTTGGTCGGCGAGAAGCTCGGCTGGCCGCGCGTCCCGGCCGGCAAGCGGGCCAGCACCTACGCGATCCCCGAGTACGCGAAGGCCTCCTCGGCCTTCGGTGACGTCACTCTGCAGTCCATCCAGGAAGCCAACCCGTCCGACCCGGGCGTCCAGGCCAGGCCGACGGTGGGGATCCAGTTCGTGGCCGTCCCCGAGTTCCAGGACCTGGGAACGAAGGTGACCCAGGAGATCTCCGCCGCCATCGCCGGCAGGACCAGCGTGGACAAGGCCCTCACCGATGGCCAGAAGCTCGCCGAGGAAGTCGCCAAGAACTACCGGTGACCTTCCCTGCCCGGCCGGCCCTCCCGCCGGCCGGGCACCGCTCCCCTACCCCCCCGGCCGTCACTGGCAGAGGAAAGCTTCATGACCACGCTCACCGCTCCCCCCAAGACAACACCACCACCCACGCGCCCACGCACGTCCACCGGCGTCAGCAAGTGGCGGCGGCGCATACCGCTGCTGCCGGCACTGATCTTCACCATCGTCGTCACCCAACTGCCCTTCGTGGCAACGCTCGTCATCTCCACCTTCCAGTGGAACATCCTCAAGCCGGGCGACCGGCACTTCGTCGGCCTGTCCAACTTCACGTTCGTCTTCACCGACGAGCGGCTGCGCTCGGCGGTGCTCAACACCGTCGTGCTCACCGCGTCGGTCGTGCTCATCAGCGTGGTCCTCGGCCTTGGCCTTGCCATGCTGCTCGACCGCAGGTTCGTCGGCCGCGGGCTGGCGCGCACCCTGCTCATCGCGCCGTTCCTCGTCATGCCGGTCGCCTCCGCGCTGCTGTGGAAGCACGCCATCTACAACCCCGACTACGGACTGCTCAACGGCACCCTCAACGCCGTATACCGCCTCTTCGGCGCCGACAACGGCCCCACCATCGACTGGATCTCGTCCTACCCCATGCCGGCCGTCGTGCTCTCGCTGGTCTGGCAGTGGACCCCGTTCATGATGCTGATCCTCCTGGCCGGCCTGCAGGCACAGCCCGGTGACGTCCTGGAGGCGGCCCGCGTCGACGGTGCGTCGGCCATGGCGACCTTCCGCTTCATCACCCTGCCGCACCTGCGCCAGTACCTCGAGCTGGGCATCCTGCTCGGCACGATCTACGTCGTGCAGACCTTCGACGCGGTCTACACCATCACCCAGGGCGGTCCCGGCTCCCAGACGACCAACCTGCCCTACGAGATCTACCTGACCATGTTCCGCAAGTACGAGTACGGCGAGGCGGCCGCCGCCGGAGTCGTCGTCGTACTCGGCTCGATCGTGATCGCGACCTTCGCGCTGCGCACCATCGCGTCGCTGTTCCGTGAGGAGATATCCCGATGACCGCTCACGCAGCAGTCGCCGCCCCTGGAGCGAAAGCCAAGAAACTCGTCCGCCGTCACGACAAGCAGGGCGACCACGGCGGTGCGCAGGGTCTTTCGCCGCTGTGGACCTTCGTCGCCTGGCTCGCCACCCTGGCGTTCTTCGCGCCGGTGGCGTGGATGGTGCTCACCTCCTTCCACCAGGAGGCCGACGCGGCGACCAACCCGCCAACCCCCTTCGCCCCGCTCACCTTCGACCAGTACGAAACGCTGTTCAGCCGGGACATCACCCCATTCCTCCTCAACTCGGCCATGGCCAGCGTCATTTCGACACTGCTGGTGCTCGGGCTCGCGGTGCCGACGGCCTACGCGCTGTCCATCAAGCCGGTCGAGAAGTGGACCGACGTGATGTTCTTCTTCCTGTCCACCAAGTTCCTCCCGGCCATCGCGGCCCTGCTCCCGGTCTACATGATCGTCAAGGACGTCGGGATGCTGGACAACGTCTGGACGCTGATCGTCCTGTACACCGCGATGAACCTGCCGATCGCGGTGTGGATGATGCGCTCGTTCCTCGCCGAGGTCCCCAAGGAGATCCTGGAAGCGGCCGAGATGGACGGGGCCAACCTGCTCACCGTGCTGTGGCGGGTCGTCGCACCGATCGCCATGCCCGGACTCGCCGCCACCTCGCTGATCTGCTTCATCTTCAGCTGGAACGAGTTCATGTTCGCCGTGAACCTCACCGCCACACAGGCGTCCACCGCGCCGGTGTTCCTGGTCGGCTTCATCACCAACGAGGGCTTGTTCCTCGCCCGGTTGTGCGCGGCGGCCACGCTGGTGTCGCTGCCGGTCCTGATCGCCGGTTTCGCCGCCCAGGACAAGCTCGTACGCGGTCTGTCGCTGGGAGCCGTGAAGTGAGCACCCGACCCGAACGGAACCCCACCCCCATGAACCAGCAGATCCGCCGCGTACTCGTCCGGTCGATCGACGACATCCAGATCGAACGGACGGACGCCCCCGTGCCCGGCGACGGTGAGCTCCTCGTCCGTACCACCGTGGTCGGCGTGTGCGGCTCCGACACCCATGCCGCTCTCGGGCATCACCCGTTCATCGACCTGCCCTACCGCCCCGGACACGAGGCCGTCGGTGTCGTCGCCTCCGTGGGTACGGGAGTCGAGGACTTCGCCTCCGGCGACCGGGTACTCATCGAGCCGAACCTCTACTGCGGCCAGTGCTTCCAGTGCCGCTCCGGCCGCTACAACATCTGCCAGGAGCTGAAGGTCTTCGGCTGCCAGACCCCCGGCGCCATGGCGGACCTGTTCGCCATCCCCGCCGACCGCGTCCATCGCATCCCCGGCGGCGTGACCGACATCGAGGCGGCTCTCGTCGAACCGCTGGCCACCCCGGTGCACGCCGTGGCGAAGGCCGGTGATCTCACCGGACGTACCGTCGTCGTCCTCGGCGCCGGGCCCATCGGCCTGTTCACCCTCATCGCCGCGCGGCACGCGGGAGCCGGCCGGATCGCCGTAACGGACCTCATGGACGGCAAACGGGACCGGGCGCTGCGCCTCGGCGCCGACACAGCCCTCCCCGCCGACGCCCCCGACCTGGTCGAGCAGGTCCACGCGGTGCTCGGCGGTCCGGTCGACGTCGTCTTCGACTGCGTGGCCCGGGAGCAGTCCATGGCCCAGGCCACCGGCCTGGTCGCCAAGGGCGGTCACATCGTCGTGGTGGGTGTGGGCGCCGCCGGCCCGACCCCGATCCGTCTCGACCTGGTCCAGGACCGGGAGATCCGTATCGAAGGCACCCTGATGTACACCGCCGAGGACTACCGCACCGCCATCTCCCTCATCTCCTCGGGCGCCGTCGACGCCGACGAGGTCGTCACCGCCACGTACGGACTGGAGGACGCCGCCAAGGCCTTCGCCGCCTCCCTCGAACCGGAACACGTCAAGGTCCTGGTCACTCTGGAAGCTCTCTAACGGTGTGCGGGTGCTCTGGGCGGCAGCCGCGTGGGCGCCGGTTCCTCCCGCCGAATATGCGAAACTTCGAGTTTGAAGCTTCGCGGAGGAGGCCGACCGCACTGGCCGTGAACGCCGTGACCGAAGCGCTGTGCAGGCCCTGGTCCGTCAGTCCGTCGGCAGAGGCGCGACGGACACAGGACACGGATGGAAGGAGAGCCGCAGTGCCCGCCAGGACACGGTCGTCGCAGGCCGCGGTCGAGGAGCGGCGTCAGGCCGTCCTGCGACACGTCGCCGAGCACGGCGAGACACGTATCGACGACCTCGCCGACCGGTTCGACGTCAGCCTGATGACGATGCACCGCGACCTCGACGACCTTGCCCAGCGTCACCTGCTCCGCAAGGAACGCGGCCGGGCCGTCGCCTTCCCCGCGCTCACCATGGAGACGGCCACCCGTTTCCGCGAGAGCACCGAGCACTCGGCCAAGGCCGCGTTGTGCGCTGCCGCAGTCGCCCGGATCAGGCCGGGCAGCACGGTACTCATGGACGACTCCACCACCCTCTTCCCCCTCGCCCCCGCCCTCGCGGAGCTCGACCAGCTCACCGTCGTCACCAATTCGGTAGGCCTGGCGCAACGCCTGGGAACCGCCTCCGGCGTGGACGTCACCCTGCTCGGCGGGCGCTATCACGGCGACTTCAACTCCTGTACGGGCCCGGCCGTCACCCGCACCCTGTCCGGCATACGTGCCGATCTCGCCCTGATGTCCGCCACCGCCGTCCTCTCGGGCGAGCTCTTCCACCCCCTGAACGAGTACGCCGAGGTCAAGCTGGCCATGCTCGCCTCCGCCGAGCGGGCCGTACTCCTCGTGGACCACTCGAAATTCGGCAAGGCCGCCACCTACGCGTACGGCACCGCGGCCGACTACCAGACCGTCATCACCGACACCGGCACCCCCGACGGGGAGATCGCGGCCATCCGCGAACTGGGAGTTCCCGTCGAGACGGTCGACCCCGGAGAACCTTCCCCGTGATACAGACCCTGTTCGAAACCCCCAGCGCCTATCGGCTCACCACCGCCGAGATGGCCAATCCCGTACCGCGGGTCGAAGCCGTGCTGTTCGACTTCAGCAACACGATCTTCCAGATGATCGACCTCGAGACCTGGCTGCGCCGGGTCGGCGCAGCCACCGGCCGCCTCGCTCTGCTGCACGAGCAGGGCGCCGTGGCCGAGATCTCCCGGCAGCTGCGCACCGCGTTCCGGCTGCCCGAGGTCGCCGCCCTCCAGGAGGGCCGGGACCTGTCTCCCGAACGGCATCGCGACGCCATGCGGGGATGGTGGGGTCACGTCGACTTCCTGCGAGGCGTGGAGGAGGCGGCCTACCGGGAACTCACCGCGCCGGACGCCTGGCTCCCCTACCCCGACACCGCGCCCACCCTCCACAGCCTCCGCGCTCGCGGACTGCGCATCGGCATCGTGAGTGACTTCGCCTGGGATCTGCGGACCCACCTTGCCCGCCACGCCCTGGACGACCTGATCGACGCCTGCGTCATCTCCTACGAGCAGGGCCGCGAAAAGCCCGACCCCCAGCTCTTCCTCAAGGCCTGCGCCGACCTGGGCGTCGCCCCCCGCGCAACTCTCATGGTCGGCGACAACCCGGTCCGCGACGGCGGCGCGACCGCCTGCGGCCTACGGACCTACATCCTCCCGGCCGAGAACCGCACCGGCGACCGGGGCCTGTCCGACGTCCTCCGGCTCGTCACCTAAGCGGCCTTGGCGAAGTCCGGTGCGGTACCGCGCCCGCTTGAGGGGCCGCAGGCCCCGATAGGGGCGCGGGGAACTGCGCGACCAGCCACGACGAACCCGCAGATCAGAACCGCACAACCCAGCGGAGCGCTTAGTCATCGCTGGCAGTGGGAGAGCACGCTGCGTACGGCCGCGGAGGTGAAGGTGACCGCGTCCGGGTGGCCGAGGTCGATGGCCAGGGTGAGGTCGGTTTCGGTGGGCCAGTTGGCTGCCAGGACCTCGAGTTGCACCTGCCGGTAGCAGTAGATCTCCGGGAAGGCGTCCGAGAGCCTTTCCTCGCAGGTGAAGGCCACCACGGCCTGGGTTCCCGGCGGGTACTCGAGTACGGGGAGGGTCAGGACGCCGCTGTCCTGGGCGTCACGCGTGGCGATGTCTTCGGGCAGGGGCACGAGGACATCGCAGGCGATTAGCGTGTCCAGGGCCGACGGGTCGTAACGGTGGCGCTTGAGATCGCGCAGGGCATCCTGCGCGGCGGCCGTGAGCACTGCCTCGGGGATGGCGATCATGGCCTTCGTCCTCATCAGTGCGTTGCGGTTCTGGACGGGGCGTTTTCCCACGTACCCCAGGTGAGAGCAGGTATGCGCGCTACCGCCCGGTTGCCGCTCCGCTCGCCATGCACGGCGGGTGCCACATAGATCCACACGTCAGCGATCCGGTGGGGCAGCCATGTGCGGGCGTACGCGGGCGGTTGCCCTCCCTCCGTGGTGAGGACGGCGACCGGCAACCGCCCGGCGGTCCGCACGATGTCCGCCCGGGTGGTGTTGGCGTTGTTGCCGTGGGTCTGCGCCGAGGCGCACCCGGTGTAGAAGGCGATCGGGATGGCCTCGTACCCGGTCAGCAGGCACGGCGGCCGTACGCCGAGCCGGTGCAGCTCCGCTGCCGTGCGGGCCCAGTCGCGGCGGGCGGCGTAGGTGCGGTCCACGATGTGGTCCAGCACCGCGTACTGGATCGCGAGGTGCCCGGCGAGACCGAGCGCCACCAGGGTCACGGCCACTTTCCGCCGCGTTCGGCTCCGCGGGGTGGTGACCAGGTGGACGAGCGCGCCCGCGACCGGGAGCGCCAGCAATGCGTAGGCGGGCAGCAGGAAGCGTGGCGCCGCGTATCCGATCAGGAACAGGTACGGGAAGGCGGCCGTCGCGGCGCAGGTCAGGGGCAGGAGGGTGGCGGCCGTCCGGTGGACCCGGACGGCGACCGCGAGGCCGAGGGCGGCGAGCAGGGGGAGGACGAACCACCAGATCATCACCGCCGGGTGCGGCCACGGCGCGGTGCACGGGCGGCACAGCGTACGGCCGACCAGGGTGCGCAACTGGTCGTCGACGGCGAGGTTCCAGCCCAGTCCGCCCTGGACCAAGGAGGCGTCGGCCAGCCGCTGCCTCAGGCCGCCATAAGCGACGTACGCCTCGACGACCCACTCGGCCGCCCCGGCCGCCAGCCCCGCGACAAGCGACAGGAGCAGTGGCCATCGCCGCCAACGGCGCACGCACACCAGCAGGGCGAACAGCGGCAGGGTCACCCAGACCGCGTCGGTGGGCCGCATCCACGCCATCAACGCCGCGCTCGCGCCCACACCCCACAGCGCCGCCCGGTCGAAGCTGTTGGTCTGGGCGCGCAGGAAGTACCCGACACCCGCCAGGGCACCGATCGCGACCCAGTAGTTGGGCATGACCTGCGGGCCGTAGAACAGGGTCACCCACAGCGTCGCGAACAGTGCGCCCGCCAGGGCCAGCACGCGCATGGGGAACAGTCCCCGCCAGGCGCGCAGCGCGAGGAACAGGCCGAGTCCGGACAGCAGCGCCAGATAGACCCGCAGCAGTTCCGTGGACGTCGACCACGAGGCGATGGGCGCGGCCAGCAGCGAGATGCCGCGGGCGCGCGGCGCGCTGAAGAACGCCGCCGGGGCCTGCGGGCTGACCTGACTGACGTACACCGCCTCGTCCCAGCCGAGGCCCATCCCGGGGCGTACGAGGGTCAGTTGAGCGAGTGTGAAGGCCCCTGCCACGAGGGCGAGCCCGCCCTGACCGCCGAAGCGCCGCGCGGTGCGGGCCCGCGAGGACGGGCGGCGGCGCTCGGCGTCGACGAGCGGGACGTGCAAGGTCTTGGGCATCGTCGACCCTTCACCCCCAGCCTGAAGAACGCAGCCGTAAAACAGCGGAAACAGGAACAAATTAACGCGGGTCGGTCAGGTGCGCAGCACGGGGGAGACGAATGGGGAGGGGGGTCCGGCCACCCGAAGGGCTGTTACGTAGGGTGGCGGTCATGCCAGGAGACGGGTGGGCGCGGTAATGGCGGAGACAGAGTCCCCTGACATGTCACGCGGAGCCCGGCTGGCCGCCCACAGCGCCGTCTCCACAACGCTCGCCCTGTGCAGTGATCAACGGCTGCGTGAACTGGTGGACGCCGCCGTGCCGTTGGGCTCCGGCATCGGCGGCAAGTCGGTACTGATGCAGGTCGCCGGACGCCCGGTGTTCGTGAAGCGGGTGCCGCTCACCGACCTGGAGTCGCTGCCGGAGAACGTCCGGTCCACGGCGAACCTGTTCGGGCTGCCCGCCTTCTGTCAGTACGGCATCGGTGCCATCGGCGGGGCGGGCTTCGGGATCTGGCGGGAGCTCGCCGTGCACATCATGACCACCAACTGGGTGCTCGGGGACGAGCACCAGGGCTTCCCGTTGATGTACCACTGGCGCGTGCTGCCGGACCCGGCGCAGCCCCTTCCCGAGGACCTGGCCGATATGGACCGGGCCGTCGCCTACTGGGGAGGCGGGCCGGAGGTACGCCACCGGATCGAGGCGCTCGGCCGGTCATCGGCGAGCGTCGCGCTGTTCCTGGAGTACATCCCGCAGACCCTGCACACCTGGCTGGGCGAACGGATGCGCACGGAGGACGCGAACGAGGCCTGCTCCCTGGTGGAGCGGGAACTGGAGGCGGGCGTCTCCTTCATGAACACGCGCGGGCTCCTGCACTTCGACGCCCACTTCCGGAACATCCTCACCGACGGCCGTCGCCTGTACTTCACCGACTTCGGGCTCTCGCTCTCCTCCCGCTTCGACCTGTCGCCGAGCCACGCCGCCTTCTACGACCGGCACCGCGTCTACGACCGCGCCTACACGATGACCTGGCTGGTGAACTGGCTACTCAAGGACCGGTACGGCTACGAACGGGAGGAGCGCGAGGCAGCGGTGCGCGCCTGCGCCCGGGGCGAGCGCCTCACGGGAATCCCCGACGCGGCGGCGGCGATCATCGCCCGCTGGGCACCGCTGGCCGCGGTGGTGTCGGGCTTCGACCGCACGTTCCATGACGAGAGCAGGGAGACCCCGTACCCGGTGGAGGAGATCCACCGGGTCAGCGAGAAGTACGGCTTGGCCGTCAGCGCAGGTTCAGCCGGTACGTCAGCGGAGACCTCCCGGTGATCAGCACCCGTATCCCGTCCGGTGTGAGCGAACCGCTCATCCAGGAGTAGCGCTCCCCCGCGTCCACCACCGGCGGCTGTTTGCCACCCTTGCCGTTGCCGGGGCCGAAGGTGATGCGGTCGTCGCCGACGGTGTACGTGGCTTCTCCGCGGACGAGCTGGTACGTGTCCGGGGAGTCGGTGACGGGTTCCAGGCCGTCGCCGGTCAGGGTGCCGCCGCGGCGGAAGCAGAGTTCCAGGGCGAACGGCACCTCGGAGCCGGCCAGTTCGACGTCCAGTGTCCAGGAGCTGTCCCCCGCCTCCTTCACCAGCACTTCGGTACGCAGCGTGCGGTACTCCTTCGGCCGGTGCGGGAAGTCCATGGCCGACCAGAAGCGGCCGTCGTCGGTGAGCGGGTAGAGACCGTCGCGGCGGCGGTGCTGTGGGGGCAGCGGCTGGTGGTAGGCGGCGCGGACCTCGGCGGTGAGCCGCCAGCCGCCGTCCGTGCGCTCCAGGTTCTCCGCCCGGAAGTGGCCGAGCGAGAAGAACTGCGGGGCCAGGCGGAGGGAGTCGAGGATGGCCCCTCCCTTGCGCATCTTGAAGAACGTGGGGTTGGTGGACAGGCCCGACGAAATGGCGTGCACGTCGGGGAAGTCGGTGCCGCCGTAGATGCTCGCGGTGGCGTCGCCCCGTCGTACGCGCACCAGGGCGCAGCTCTCGTCGTGGTGTTCGAAGTCCGTGGGCAACTCGGCGACTTGGGGCAGCTTGCGGGCCAGCTCGGGCCGGTCGAGGACCTCGGCGAGCCGGTCTCCCGGCGGGGTCTCGCCGAAGGTCTGGCCGGCTCCCCGCTCCTCCAGCAGCGCGGCCACCGCCGCGAACCGCCCGTCGCCGTCGCGGATCGCCAACTCCCGGTACTGGAGCCAGAATTCGGGAAGGTACCGCAGGACCGTCTGGTCCTGGCGGCGCGAATGGACCGACTCCACCTCGCCGTTGGGCTCGATGACGTACAAGGTGGCGGCGAGGTTCTTGCGCACGACCGCGTAGAGGTCCCGGCGTCCGTGGTGGCGGGCGAGGGTCAGGAGGGCCGGATTGGTCACCACAGCCGAGTAGGTGGGACTGCGCTCGCTGTACTCACCGCCCGCCAGCTGGTCGATGCCTTCGGCGAGCCAGGCGTCGATACGCCGCGCATACGCAGGGTCGGGCCAACGGCGGTGGATGCGGGCCAGCGCCGCGCACACCAGCCAGCGGTGGTTCGCCGTGTGCAGCCCACCGGTGGCGAGCCCCGGGCCCGCCGCGCGCAGAATCCGCTCGACGGTCGCCCGCAGCTTCGCGGTCGGCCGGTGACCGTCCTCGTCGAGCAGGCTGTACGCCAGATTCAGGTCGACGATCGAGAACGCGGTGTCCGGCGGCGAGTGGGCCGCGCCCTGGTCCCAGAGCCCGTCGTCGAACTGCTCCTCGGCCAGCGTGTCCGCGAGCGTTTCCAGCGGGCCGAGCAACGCCTCGTCGTGGTGGTACGCCGAAGGTGCGTGCACGTAGACCGAGGTGAGAGTGCGGAGCGCGCGGGCGGAGGAGCGGGCCTTGCCTTTGTCGCGCAGCTCGGTGAGGTAGGTGGCGTACTCGTCGAGAACCGACCTGGCGCGGGTGTCCGCGGCCGTGGTGAGAAAGGCCAGGAAGTCCACGTCCTCATC
Source organism: Streptomyces pseudoechinosporeus (assembly GCF_054783935.1). NCBI lineage: Bacteria > Bacillati > Actinomycetota > Actinomycetes > Kitasatosporales > Streptomycetaceae > Streptomyces > Streptomyces pseudoechinosporeus. The sequence continues at coordinate 168,383 of NZ_BAAGPS010000011.1, read as the reverse complement.
CCCATCAACTCCCGTGTCTGCAAAGGCAGTTCCCTGCCCCACGGCCGCACTCGCGGCAGTGGCGGCGCCCGTGGTGGAGGCGAGGAAGGTTCTACGGCCCATCATGCAGACCCCGTTCGAGAGGCCCCGGAAGACAGCCGTACGTCGATCGCTGTCAGCGCCAGCGCCAACGGTCCCGGTGCCAGGAACGCCAGCGGCAGCAGCATCCACGCGCAGAGCGCGGCTGCCGCCACGGCGAGGAGTACGAGGCCGGAGCCACCGACGTCCCGTACGGAGTCCCGGGCCGCCTCGCGCACCGCCGCGCGCCAGTCGGTGAGGGACTCGGGGCGGGCGCAGGCGCGCAGGCCGACGACAGTGGCGTACGCACCGATGAGCGCGGCGATGGCGGCGAAGAGCGGCGCGCCCGGCAACCCCGCCCGAGCCAGCGCCAAGTCCGCCAGCAGCAGCAATACACCCGCCGCGGACAGCACACCGGCCGCGAGGTCCCCGGCCCGCAGCCGCTGCCGCAGCAGCGCCAAGTACCGTCCCGCCGTGGCCGGTTGGTCCTCCCGCGCGCCACGCAGCACCGCGCACGCCGTCGACAGCGCCGCCGGAAGCGTGACGACCGGCAGCGACACCAGCGCCGTACAGACCCCCACACTCAGCACATCCGCGAACAGGGTCATCCGCGGTCCGAAGATCTCGCCCGTCTCGCGGGCCTGCCCGGCGCTCACCCCTTGATCCCGGAGTTCGCCATGCCCTCGACCAGGAAGCGCTGGAAGGCGAGGAAGAACAGCACGATCGGCAGCAGCGCGATCACCGACATCGCGAACATCGGGCCGAAGGCCGACTGGCTGGAGGCGTCCACGAACTGCCGGAGTGCCAGCGTGAGCGTGAACTTCTCCGGCGAGAAGAGATAGATCAGCTGGGTGAAGAAGTCGTTCCAGGTCCAGATGAAGGTGAAGATCGCGGTGGTGATGAGCGCGGGCCGGGTCAGCGGCAGGATGACGAGGAAGAAGCTGCGGAACGGCCCACAGCCGTCGATCCGCGCCGCCTCCTCCAGCTCACGCGGCAGCCCTCGCATGAACTGCACGATGAGGAAGACGAAGAACGCCTCCGTGGCAAGGAACTTGGGCAGGATCAGCGGCCAGTACGTGTTCACCATGCCGAGCTGGTTGAAGATGATGTACTGCGGGATCAGTACGGCGTGGTGCGGCAGCATGATCGTCGCGATCATGAACGCGAACAGCGGCCCGCGGAAGCGGAAGCGCAGCCGCGCGAAGGCGTACGCGGCGAGGGAGCAGCTCAGTACGTTGCCGATGACGGCGCCGCCCGCGATGAACAGCGAGTTGCCGAGCAGCCGCCACACGGAGACGTCGTTCACTCCCTCCAGGGCGGTCGAGTAGTTGGACCATTCCAGGCTGCTGGGCAGCAGGTTGAGGCTGGCGATCACCTCGTCGGCGGGCTTGACGGAGGTCGCGAGCAGCCAGGCCAGCGGGTACAGCATGACCAGGAGCGCGGCGAGACAGCTGGCGTGCAGGGCGATGCGCCGCCAGGCAATGGGCTTGCGGGCGGCGGGAGTTGCGGCGGTGGAGGTGGTCATCGGTCCCCCTCGGACGCGTAGAAGACCCAGGAGCGCGAGGTCCGGAACAGTACGGCTGTGACGGCGCCGATCACGATGAGCAGGGTCCAGGCCATCGCGGAGGCGTAGCCCATGTGCGAGGCGACGAAGCCGCGGTCGTAGAGGTAGAGGGTGTAGAAGAGCGTGGAGTCGGCCGGGCCGCCCTTGCCCGCGCTGATCGCGAAGGCGGGGGTGAAGACCTGGAAGGCCTGGATGGTCTGGAGTACGAGATTGAAGAAGATCACCGGGGACAGCATGGGCACGGTGATGGACAGGAACTGCCGCCATCGGCTCGCCCCGTCCACGGCCGCCGCCTCGTACAACTCCCCCGGGATCTGCTGGAGTCCGGCCAGGAAGATGACCATCGGTGCGCCGAACTGCCACACCGTCAGCAGAGCGACGGCGAACAGCGCCCAGCCCGGCTGGTTGACCCAACCCCCAGTACCCAGCAGGTTGTCGACCGTGCCGCCGTCGTTGAAGACGGCCCGCCATACGAGGGCGATGGACATGGACGCGCCGAGCAGGGAGGGCGCGTAGAAGGCCGAGCGGTAGAAGCCGCGTCCGCGCCGCATGGACTTCAGGGCGAGCGCCACGACCAGGGCGAGGCCGAGTTGGAGGGGCACGGCGATCACGACGTACGTGAGGGTCGCGACGACCGAGCGCCAGTAGCGCGGGTCCTCGGTGAACATCTGCGTGTAGTTGCGCAGGCCCACCCACTGCGGCGGGTTGAACAAGTCGTAGTCGGTGAAGGAGAGATAGAGCGAGACCGCCATCGGGAGCAGCGTCAGCACGGCCGCGCCGAGGACCCATGGGGAGAGGAACACCCAGGCGGCGCCCTCGCGTTGGCGGCGCGGGGGCTTCTTTCCGGTGGCGGTCTGCCGGGTTCGTACGGCCGTCGGCATCTCGGTGGTGGTCATGACCTCAGCTCCGCCTTCGCTTCGGTGACGTAGTCCTCGGCCGCCTCGCGGGGCGACATCTGCCCGAACGACACCTGGTCGTAATCGCGCTGGAAGGTGGTCTGCAGGGCGCTGTCGCCCGAAGGGGGCGCCTGGGGTGGGTCGTTGAGGTCGCCGTCCAGGGAGGCTTGGAAGTCGGCGACCGTCTTGTCGAAGTCCTTGAGCTCGGGTGCGATCTCCTCGCGGATCACCTCGTTGACGGGGATGCCACGGGTCGCGCCGAGGATCTTCGCCGCGTCCATGTCGTTCAGCATGAAGTCGATGAACTGGGCAGCCTGCTTCGGGTGGCCGGAGCTGTCCGCGATGCCCATGAACATCGACGGCTTGAAGTACTGGCCGGGCGTGCCGTCCTCGCCGGACGGCATGGGGGCGAGGGTGACTCCGGTCGGGACGAGGGCCAGGAAGCCGCTGGACGGGGCGTCCCAGTTGTTGTCGGAGAGGGCCTTGCCGCCGCGCCCGAGCGGGGTGTTCTCGACGGTGCCGTCGAGCTGGGTGGTCTCCTCGGCCGGTGAGACGGCCCCCTCCCGGCGCAGTCCGTCCGTAAAGGTCCAGTAGCGCGTCAAGTCGTCGGCGGTGAAGCCGAGTTTCCCGTCCTTGGTGTACAGGGACTTGCCCTGGCCGCGCAGCCAGACCTCGAAGGCGTCCTCGCTCCATCCCGGATCGGTGCCGCCGGGCTTGCCCGTCTTCTCGGCGAGGGCGCGCATGGAGTCGGCCCAGTCGCTCCAGGTCCAGCCCTCGCGGGGCAGCTCGACTCCGGCGGCCTTCCACTGCTTCGTGTCGTACACGATGGTCTCGGTGCCGCGCGCCTGGGGGATCGCGTACTGCTTGCCGTCCACCACGCCCGTGGCCAGCAGGCCCTTGTCGATGTCCGCGGTGCTCAGCGCGGACTTCTGCTTCGCGAGGTCCAGGAGGACACCGCCGGACGCGTATTGGTCGATCATGCGGTAGTCGAGCTGCATCACGTCCGGGGCGTCACCGCCGGCGGCCTGCGTGGCCAGCTTCTGCTTGTACGCGTCGTATCCCGAGAACGAGGTCTGGATGTCGATGCCGGGGTTCCGTTCCTCGAACAGCGCGACGGCCTCCTCGGTGCGGGCTGCCCGGTCCGGGTTGCCCCACCAGGTGTAACGGAGCACGACCTTGCCGCCGCCGACCGAGTCGCCGGATCCCGTACAGCCGGTGAGTGCCGCACAGAGTGCCAGCACGGCGACCGTCATGCAGGACCTCGTTGTCCTGTTTCCGGGCATACGCAGAGTCACCTCTCTCAGTTCTTTCAGCTCTTCTGCTAGAAAGCGCTTGCACCCTGGCCGACCCTAGGTAACGTCCGGATGTCAGAACAAGACCTGTGCAAGGAGAAACGGAATGCGACCGACCGTTGACACCGCACACCGCCGCCGCTGTGCCGTGGTGGGGCTTGGCGCACGGGCCCAGCTCTTCACCCGGGCGCTGTCAGGCCCGTACGCGGACCGGATCGAGCTGGTGGGCTTCTGCGATGTCAACGCGCACCGCATGGCCGTCCACAACGACTGGCTCGCGGCCGAGCACCCCGGCCGGGCGCCCGTACCGGCGTACGCGGCCGAGGACTTCGAGCTGATGCTTCGTGAGGAGCGCGTCGATCTGGTCGTGGTGTGCAGCATGGACCGCACTCACGATCACTACATCGTGCGGGCTCTGGAGGCGGGCTGCGACGTGGTCACGGAGAAGCCGATGACCACGGACGCCTCGCGGGCCCGGCGCATCCTGGACGCTCAGCGACGCACGGGCCGCGAAGTGCGGGTCGCCTTCAACTACCGTTACAACCCGGTGCATTCGGCCGTACGTCAGTGCATTGCCGCCGGTGAGATCGGCGAGGTCGGCTCCGTGCACTTCGAGTGGCTGCTCGATCTGCGGCACGGTGCGGACTACTTCCGCCGGTGGCATCGGGACAAGGCGAACTCCGGTGGCCTGATGGTCCATAAGGCGACTCACCATTTCGACCTGGTGAACTGGTGGTTGGGGACGTCGCCCGAGACGGTCTTCGCGCAAGGCGGTCTCTTCTTCTACGGGGAGAGTGCGGGGCGGCGGCGTGGACTTGCGCGCTCGTATACGCGGGCTCATGGCGCCCCCGCCGCCGACGGCGACCCCTTCGCCGTACGCCTCGCGGACTCGCCCGTGCTTCGCTCGCTGTATCTCGACGCCGAGGGGGAGGACGGCTACCACCGCGACCAGAACGTCTTCGGGCCCGGCGTGAGCATTGAGGACGACATGGCGGTACTCGTGCGGTACGCCTCGGGCGCGACCCTGACGTACCACCTGACGGCGTACGCCCCTTGGGAGGGCTACCGGGTTTCGTTCAACGGGAGTTCGGGGCGGCTGGAGCTGCTGGTGGAGGAGACGACGTGGGTTCGTCCGGACGTCGTCGGGTCGGAGGGCTCGAGTCCTGTCATGCACGGCTCGGCGGTCGGCGAGGAGGCGGGCCGCACCGAGCTGCTGCTGCGCCGCTTCTGGGAACGGCCGCGCGAGGTGAAGGTCGCGACCGGCGCGGGCGGGCACGGAGGCGGGGACGTCCGCATGCTGGCGGACCTGTTCGGCCCGCGGACGGACGACCCGGATGACCTGGGCCGCGCGGCGGACGCGGCGGATGGGGCACGGTCGCTGGTCACGGGGCTGGCGGCTAATCGGTCGTTCGAGACGGGGGCGGTGGTTCGGGCGCGGGATTTGCTGGATGTGTGAGGCGTTGGCGTCCGGCGGTTGAGGGGGTGAGGTCGCGGGTGGGTGCGTGCGGGTTCGGGGTGACTGGTCGCCGCTCACGTTGGGGTTCCGGTCGCGCCCACGGACGTGCCGTATGGCGGGCTGGTGGCGACGGCGGGGTCTGAGCCCTGGGCGCGGTGATCGGCACGGAGGTGTTGAGTCCCACAGCGTGAGCAGTTCTTCCCCTCATGTTCACGCGGTGCTCGTTTGAGCGCCTGAAGGGCATCCTTCCCCTACCTGTTCACGCTTTTTGCAGGACAGGGGTCATGGGCTCGCGATGTGTGTACGGCCTGGAGGATTTGCGCGCCGCGTGGGCTGTCCCGACAACCGCCCCGCCGACCAGTACAGCAATTCCCCGGATGCTGTGGTCGGGTAGCCGGAGCCCATTGCTGGACCCCGGCCCCCTCAGAACCGTGCTTGCACCTCGCAGTGCACACGGCTCAAGCAAGCCCCTGGGGCTTCGCAGGTCAACAGACTGATGCGGTCCGTCGGCCGTCGCCTGCGTGATGCTGGCGGTGGCAGTCGGCGTGAACGAGGCGGAGGTTGGTTCGTTCGTCCGAGCCGCCGTCGCGCCGGTAAACGAAGTGGTGCTTGTGAAGCATCTTCTTCGACGCCGCGAACCAGTTGATCCACTCGCGTGGGCTGTCCGGTTCGTATTCGGCTCCGACGATCAGCGCCTGTTTGCAGAGGGGACAGAGTCCCCTCTGCCGGGCCGCCAAGGTCAAGCTGACCTTGTCCATCGGCGGTGGCGCCTTGCGGCGGCGGCGTTGGCGCCAGTACTCGGCGAGAGCAGGGTCATCCGGTGATGCCGTGCCCTTGACCGGGTAGTGGCGGACGATCTTTGTCCAGGAGAGGTAGGGCAGGAAGGTGCCGCTGTCGCGGTCACCGAACACCCACCGGTTGTTCCTGAACTCGTTGAACCTGCCGAAGTACCGGTCGACGACCCAGTGCCTCGACTTCTTTCGGTGGGCCCGCCGGGCCCACTTATAAAGGAGCCTCCACAGGTAGTGGTCCAGGGCGGAGAAGACCTCCGAGGACGACACCGCCCGGTAGTAAGCCGCCCAGCCGCGAACGATCGGGACGAGCTTGCGCAGTACGGCCTCGGCGTTGGAGCCGCGCAGGCCCCGCACCTCGGTCCGTAACCGCTCCCGGAACCTCTTGCAGGCCGTTGTGCTCGGCGTGGTGATCAGCTGGTTCCCGGTCCGGCGGACGGTGAAGCCGAGGAAGTCGAACCCCTTCGAGAGGTGCACGACCTTGGTCTTCTCCTCGTTGAAACGAAGACCTCTCGGCGCCAGCCAGTCCTCCAGCCGGGACCTGACCTGCTGCACTTGGACTTCGTCGTGGCAGAGCACGACGAAATCATCGGCATACCTCACCAGTACCGGGGTGCCCGCGACCGCGCCGGGTTCCCGCCCGGCCCGTTTCACCGCGTATTGGCACCCCGCGGCCTGCTCCAATCCGTGCAGGGCAACGTTCAGCAGCAGAGGGCTGATCACACCGCCCTGAGGAGTTCCCTCCTCGGTCGGCGCGAACCGGCCGCGATCCATCACGCCCGCCTTCAGCCAGCCGCGGATCAGGTCCCTGGCGGGGAACTGACCGAGCATGGTCATCAAGTGGTCGTGGTTGATGCGGTCGAATGCCGCCGACAGGTCCGCGTCGAGGACCCACAGACGGTTAGGGTGCTTGCCCTTCACCGTCCAGAAGATCGCGGATATCGCGTCCTGGCAGCTGCGGCCGGGCCGGAAGCCGTACGACTTGGGCTCGAACCGCGCTTCCCACTCGGGCTCCAGTGCGTTCTTCACGCGGGCCTGGAGGACCCGGTCACGGATGACCGGGATGCCGAGCGGTCGCTGTTTCCCGTTGCTCTTGGGGATGAACACGCGCTTGACCGGCCTGGCTCTCCAGGGCTGAGACGACCGATGGAGTTCGGCTGCCAGCTTGCCCCTCGCCGCAGGCGTGAGGGCTCGTTCCCCGTCGATGCCAGCGGTCTTGCGACCACTGCTCTGCTGTGTCACCCGCTTCACGCTGACCAGCGTGTTGCTGCGGCTCCGCAGCATGAGCTTCTGTAAGTTGCGGGCCTTCTTCAGGTCCCTGTCCTGCGTCGCCTTGAAGATCCTCTGCCTCAGGCGTCGTACGTTTTCCTCGCATTCGGCCCAGTCGATGCTGTGCCAATCGAGGGTCGCGTCCTCGGGTCCGTTCGCCGCAGGCGGGAGCATCGCGGCCGTTGCCGTGATCTCCATGTTCGCCTCCGGTGTCTAACTTGTCCCTTGGTTCTGACGTCCTTGCAGTGGTGACTTCGAAGGCTCACCCGATCCACGTGGGCGCCCTTTCGGGCCGGGCCACCGGGACCCGTATCCGGCGAGTTATGCGGAAGAGCGTGAAGGTCTCTCTTCCGGTTTCCTCTGGTCTTTCGGCCCGCCGGCGTTCGCTTCTTGGATCATCCTTCTCCCGCTGGGGAGTTGAGCCTTCCTCGCGGTCGGCCTACCAGGCTCAGGGCCTGGACCCCGACGGGGTTTCCACGTTCCGCACCAGTAAGAAACGGCTGGGATGGACGCCCCCTCTACCCCGGGACCAGCGGTGTCCGTCCTCCGACGAAAGTTGGCCGGAGATCGCTTGGCACCTTCCAGCGCCGGGTCCTGCAACTGCCGCTTGCACACCATCGCGCAGCTCTATCGTCACGAGGCATAGTCAGGGGTTCACTCGCGTTCGTCCGCTCAGCCTTCCCCTCACCTGTGGCTCCTCGATGGCCGAGGTGCCCTTGGGCTTGAACGCTCAGCTTCACACCCCGCCGTTACCAGCGACGCATGTGAGCGTGGGGACGGGCCTGGACACTGGCCCGAAGTCCAGCTCTCTCAACTTCCCTTCATGCAGCTGTCCTTACTTACCTGGTGCGACTTCGTGTCGCACACTTCGAGCGATAGGTGGCCAGGGGCGTTCGGATCCGCCCTGGTCAGCCCTCCGTGACGATTCGTAGTTGGCCATTGTGTCGACTGATAGTTGGCCATCGGGGATCCGAACTGCATGGCCGAGTCTGATTCGGGAGACCGACGTGCTTCGGCCCCCGTGCTGCTGTGCAGCGCGGGGGCCGAAGGGATGCCGTCCTCGCTCCGACTCAGGTCACTGGATTCCGGTGGCTCTGGTCACCATGCGTTGATGACCGGAGCGTCGGGTTCGTGCTGCCGCCAGGCCTCGTTGAGGCGCGCGAGCCGGTCCGCGGCGGCGATGCCGCGCAGGGACGCGACCTTGCCGTCACTGACTTCGAACGCCACGGCGCCCACGACCCGGTCGTCGACCACGGCGAGGACGGCCGGGGAGCCGTTGACCAGCACGATGTGCATCGCGGGGGAGCCGCCGGCCAGCCGCCGCTTCGCCGGAGTGGGCTTGAAGCCGGCCCGCACGTAGGAGGCGACGCGCTCGCGCGTCTTGTACCGCAGCAGCCGCCTGGCCAGTCCGGCGCCGTCCGAGACCGCGGTCGCGTCGGCGGTGAGCATCGCCACCAGCCGTTCGGTGCGCCCCGACGTGGCGGCGGCGAGGAACTCCTCGACGATCCGGCGCGCGGACGCGGGGTCCACCTCGTCGCCGCCGCGACGCTCGGCGGCGACCCGGCGTCGGGCCCGGTGGACATGCTGCTGGCTCGCGGACTCGGTGATGTCGAGGATCCCGGCGATCTCGGCGTGGGGGTAGGAGAAGGCCTCGCGCAGGACGTAAGCGGCCCGCTCGACCGGCGAGAGGCGCTCCATGAGGGTCAGTACGGCCAAGGACACCGATTCGCGCTGCTCGAAGGTATCGGCAGGGCCGAGCATCGGGTCGCCCTCGAGGAGTGGCTCGGGCAGCCAGTCTCCGACAGCGCGCTCATGGCGCGTCTGCGCCGAGCGGAGCCGGTCGAGGCAGAGATTGGTGACGACCTTGGTCAGCCACGCCTCCGGCACCTCGATACGTTCCCGGTCCGCGGCCTGCCAGCGCAGGAACGCGTCCTGCACGGCGTCCTCGGCGTCGGCCGCCGAGCCGAGCAGCCGGTACGCGAGCGAGGCCAGCCGACCCCGGCTGGCCTCGAACCGATCGATGGCTGCACTGTCCATGCGGAACAGCCTATGCGGCGACCCTCACACCGACCCGGTCAGGCGCGGTGGCCAGGCGGCGCTTGCGCTTCGGCATGCCGAAGGTCGGGTGGGCGATGCCCCACCCGGCCCCCTTGAGCACGCCCGACTTGAGCCGCGCGGCGGCCTTGCCGCCCAGGTACCAGGACTTCGACCGGACGTCCCCGTCCACCATCTGGAAGATCGCGTCCCGCCGACCGAGGCTGATGTGGTTACCGTGGTACTTCAGCCCGGTGGTCGGGACCTCGCTGCCCGTCAGGCGCGCGATGATCGCGGCGGTCGCCTGCATGTTGGTGTAGCCGGCCGAGGCGCAGGACATCGGCAGCGGCCGGCCGTTCTCGCCGATCGCGTAGGCACAGTCACCGGCGGCGTAGACGTCTGGATGCGAGACCGAGCGCATGGTGCGGTCGACGAGGATCTGGCCGGTCTCGGCGACCTCCAGGCCGCTGGCGGCCGCGATGGGGTGCACGGCGAACCCGGCCGACCACACGGTCACGTCGGCCGGGATGGACGTGCCGTCGGCGGCGATCGCCCGTGTCGGCTCGACGGCTTCGATGCCGGTGTGCTCGTGGACGGTGATGCCGAGCCGGTCGAAAGCCTGGCGCAGGTGGCGGCGGGCCTTCGGGGAGAGCCAGGCGCCCAGCTCGCCGCGGGCGGCGAGCGCGACCGAGAGGTCGGGTCGGGACTCGGCGAACTCGGTGGCGGTCTCGATGCCGGTCAGCCCCTCACCGACGACCAGCACGGTGCCGCCCTCGCCCAGGCCGACCAGGCGCTCGCGCAGACGCAGCGCCGAGGACCGGCCGGTCACATCGAAGGCGTACTCGGCCACGCCGGGGACGCCATGGTGGGCGACGGAGCTGCCGAGCGCGTAGAGAAGCGTGTCGTACGCGAGCTCGCCGTCGCCGTCCTCGCCGGTCACGGCGACGGTCCTGCGCTCGGGGTCGACGCCGGTGACGCGCGCCAGGCGCAGCCGCACCCCGGTGCCCGCGAATACGTCGGCGAGCTTGCGGAACGCGAGGTCCTGGCCGATCGCGAGCTGGTGGAGCCGCATCCGCTCGACGAAGTCGGGCACGGCGTTGACGACGGTGATCTCGGTGTCGGCGGGGGAGAGTCGGCGGGCCAGGTTTCCGGCGGCGAAGGCCCCGGCGTATCCAGCGCCGAGTACGACGATGCGGTGCTTCATGACGTTGCTCCTGTCTCGTTCGCGTGCCCCTTGAACGAGACGGCGCCCCGATTGCTGACAGGAGCCGGGTGTGACACGGGTCACCGAACAAAGACGAGCGGCTGAGCCCCCGACAGGCGCTTGGGCCTGCCTTGGGCAGTCGAAACGGGGCGATGGCCAACTACGGATCGAGACGGCCAACTATCGATCGGCGTCACAGATGCGGCCCGGCTGCCCACCGGCAGGCGTGTCAGGGAATGTGACAGATCGCCCAGCAGGTGTCACAACTACAGCCGGACACCCCTCGAGTGGACGTGCCCCGCTGAGCGGACATCCCGACGCGTCCCCTTCCGCCGGTACGGCGGCCCAAGTGCGGCCCGCCACAGCGGAGTTCCAATGTGGCAGGCTACGTCGCGTCCGTACACCCTCAGCAGGAGACCACCGGATGGCCGATGCATGGGACATCGAGGTCGTCGTCTTCGACGTCCTCGGAACGATGGTCGACGAGCCAGGCGGACTTCGAGCGGCCATTCGCGACGCGGTGCCCGCGTCCGACGATGCGTCGGTCGACCATCTGCTCACCGTGTGGCATGAGCATGTCAAGCACGAGCAGCAACGTATCGAAGAACGAAGCCGGGCATACGCCAACACCGAGATCATCGACCGCGAGGCAGCTCAACGCGTAGCCGACCGTGCCGGACTCACCGACCCGGCGGCCATCGAGCGACTGACTACCGCGAGTCAGCGCCTGAAGCCCTGGAACGACTCCGTCACCGGACTCACGCGCCTCGCGCGGCGATTTCCTGTACTGGGGCTCTCCAACGCCAGTCGCGCGACGCTGCTCCGTCTCAACGCATACGCCGGGCTGCGCTGGCACCAGGCGTTGTCCGCCGAGGATGCCCGGGCCTACAAGCCCGCACCGGAGGTCTACCGGCTCGCGATCGACGCGGCAGGATGTCCACCGGAGCGCGTGCTGATGGTCGCCGCCCACGCCTGGGACCTTCGCGGAGCCCAGGCGGCAGGAATGCGAACCGCCTACGTTCAGCGACCAGTCGGGGACCCTCCGAAGAGCACCGACACCTTCAATTGGCGTTCAGACAGCCTGGATGAGTTGGTCACCGCACTGACGGCGACGTAGCAGCGCCGACCTCGGTTATCGGCCTGGCCAGTGGCAGCACACGTGCAGGGGCGCAGTTACGAAGCACCTCCATCCCGGCGGTGGCAGAAGCAGCCACAGCGGCGCACCAGGAGAACGCGGTACGAGTACGTCACCGGCGCACGATCCGGTGCCGGACGACGAAGCGATCATTCGTATCCCGGCCCGGATGATCCCGATGATCAGGGAGGCATGCGATGCCGTCGAGCGTGCCCACGTTCGCTGATCTCCTGGCTGCTTGCGATCACTCCGCCGTGCATCTGGAGATGCGCGACGCCTACGCCCCCACCGAGCGCTTCGAAGCATGGCGACGCGGCGACCGGATCAACTGGGAGGATCGCGCCTCCTGGTGGCACCCGTACGACCAGACAATTGCGGACGCGGTCAGCAGGGGCGTGGTGATCCGCCGGGCGCGCGTCATCTCGGAGCCGGTGAGCGAGTACATCCTGGGAGCACTACGTCACGCGGGAGTTGATCGAGGCCGGCGAGGACGTCCGCTGGCTGCCCCGCCGCCAGACGACGGACCTGTCCCTCCCGGGCAACGACTTCTGGCTCTTCGACGACCGGCTGGCATGCGTGCACCACTTCGACGGCGACGGGGCCGTGGTCGACGACGAGTTCATCGAGAACCAGGCGCTGATCAAGCACCTCGCCGCCGCCTTCGAAGCGGTCTGGGAACGCGCCGTCCCACACGACCAGTACAGCATCTGACCGATCGGCCGGCTCATGTCTTCCCCCCCGTCGTCCAACGTCCAGCAGGCCCGCGAGGCACTCGCCGCGCGTCTGCGGGACATCCGCCTGGACGCCGGGCTGACGAAGCGTGAGCTGGCCGTGCGCTGCTCCTGGCACGAGTCGAAGTCCTCACGGATCGAGAACGCCCGGACGCCGCCGTCGGACGCGGACATACGGGCCTGGTGTGAGGCGTGCGGTGCGGCCGGGCAGGCGCCGGATCTCATCGCCGCCAATCGGCAGTCGGCGGAGATGTACGTCGAGTGGCGGCGCCTCCAGCGCACCGGCCTGCGTCGCCTTCAGGAGTCAGGCGCCACTCTCTACCAGCGCACACGGCACTTCCGGGTGTACTGCTCGGACGTCGTCCCCGGCTTTCTCCAGACGCCGGGGTACGCCACCGCACTCCTCAGGTCCATCGCCACCTTCCGAGGGACACCGGACGACGTGAGCGAGGCGGTGGAGGCACGCATGCGCCGCAACTCCGTGATTCGCGAGGGCGACCACCGGTTCGCGATCGTCCTGGAGGAGTCGGTACTCCGTTACCGGATCGGTGACGCCGACACGATGGCCGCGCAGCTCGGTCACCTGCTCTCCGCGATGGCACTGCCGTCGGTCTCCGTGGGCGTGATCCCCTTAACGGCAGATCGCGACATCTGGCCGATGGCGACCTTCACCGTCTTCGACGACGCGCGCGTGCACGCCGACTCCCTCGACGCCGCCGCGACGCTCAGTGAGCCGGGACAGGTCGATCTCTACCTCCGCGCCTTCCAAGGACTGTCCGCCGCCGCGGTCCACGGCGCCGCCGCGCGCGGGCTCGTCACCCAGGCACTCACTGCCCTGGACGGTTAGTTCGGGCGCGCGGTGAGCGGGTCGTTGAAGCCGCCTCGATCTCGAGGTTCACCCACTCACACGCTGGGTCCACGTGTCAGGGTGATGTCCATGTCGAACCGTCGTCGTCAACGCTGGTCGTTCACCGCCGCGCGCGTACCGGCGCCCTTTGCCGCGTGCCGAGAGACCGCCGCTTCGGCCGCGGAACATGCGTTGGCGGGGGACGCCACGCTTTGTGGCATCGGGCGGAAGCAGGTGACCGTGTATCGGCACCTGTTCTCCGCCGAGAGGGCAGAGGCGTGCTCGGAGTGCAGGATGAGGGCGGCTGCCGCTCCGGCCGGACCTGAAGTCCAAGAACGCCCTCACGAACGCTCTGGAGACGCGCCGCCGGGCGGCCCGGCAGGATGAGCCGCTCGACGCTCTCCAGCGGGGCTGCTTCGGCCGCGCGGACGAGTCGACCGAATTGCCCGGAAGCCTGAGAGGTTCGACGAGATTCGAGGTGTCGGCACCGCCACCAGTCGCGGCGGAGCGGAGCCGATAACTGTCAAATGCCTTCGCGCTGGGACTCGTGCCAGCGGCGACGTTCTCGGCGAAGACGGCGCCGTAATCGATAACGGCCCATCCGCTTGCCGCATGCACTTCCTGCACTCAGGACCAGCAGCAAAGCGAGAAGCGCAGCCAAGACTGCCTGAGACGCGCTGGCCACTCGCAGGTCAGCCCAATAGAAGCCGTAGCTGATCGCCGCCAAGGACGTCGGCCCCACACTCACCAGGAAGAACCGGCTCGCCGCACCGGGAACGGGCCCTCCATTGGCAGCCCACTTCTTCAGGCCTTCGACGAACCAGAAGGCAACCAGTGCCGCCACTTCGAGCCCTGAAAACAGGACCGCCAATCCAAGGTCCACGACCCACCTCAACATGGTCACCATGCTGAAGCGGACGGACAGCCGTGCGCCTGAGTACGGCTACTCAATTGGAGTTCTGGATAAAGCATCGGGCGAAAGCGCCCTCTGACACGGCAGCTGTAAGTCTTGATCGTCGAGGCGTCCGTGCAGGTCAGCAGGTGCCTGCGGGTGTGGGAACGGCCACCGTGATCATGAGCGTTTGTGACGACGTTCAACGATCAGGTGGCCGTGGAGGCCACGACAGCCGAGCAGGTGTGGAGGACGGCGTTCGGGGCGCTGATGGCCGAGGTGGCCGACGTACGGTCCGTACACACCGACGAGGCGATACGTGAAGGATCGGGGCTGGTCCTCCGCGCAGACTCGCAGTTCTGCAGTGCGGGACGGCGTCAGTAGGCGCCGGCGTAGCCGAGGTGGCCGTAGTACCGGTTGCCGTTCGGGTTGTCGGGGTCACCGGCGAAGCCGTAGGAATCGGGCTGGGCCGCGGCGTCGGCGCGGAGCTTGCTGATGACCTGGGCGGGCGTCTTTCCGGCGCAACCGCCCTGCGATTGCGGCCTGATGATGCACAGGGCTGCGATGCCGGCCATGTGCGGCGAGGCCATGGAGGTGCCCGACAGGACACGGGTGTCCCCGCCTAGGGCGGTGGATTCGATGCAGACACCCGGAGCGGCGATGGTGTGCTCAACGTCCGCGGAGCCCTTGGTGGTGAAATTGGAAAAGTCCGCGGCGCTGTCGTCCTCGTCGCGTCGGCAGGTGGGTGAGGCGCCGCCGCCGGGCCGGCCGTTGAAGTCGGCCATCGCGGTGGCGGTGAGCACCTCGTTGTAGGCGGCGGGAACGGTGTTCGCGTAGTTGGCTGCGTCGTTGCCCGCCGCGACCGCGAATGTCACGCCCGCCTGGTCGACGGCCCGGCAGATCGCCATGTGCATCGGGTCGTCGTTGGTGTTGCCGCAGTTGCCGTCGTCGGAGCCGGATCCGCCGAGGCTCATGTTCGCCACGGTGATGTTCTTGGCCTGGGCGTTCTTCGCCACCCAGTCGATCCCGCAGACGATGTTGGAGGTGAAGCCGGAGCCGGCCGCGTTGAGCACTTTGACCGCGTACAGCCGCGCCCCGGGCGCCACACCGACGGCGCCTCGGCTGTTGTCCCTGGCGGCGATGGTGCCGGCCACATGGGTGCCGTGCCCGTGGTCGTCCTGAGACGAAAGGCCGGGAGCGGGAAGGGGAAGGGTAAGCCGAAGGGGGAGAGTGCAGTTGACCCCGCCGGCCACGTTGAGATCACTGTTGAGCTGGTCGATTCCGGTGTCGAGGACCGCGACACCCGCATTCACGGTGCCCATCCCGTCCCCGGAGCGTGTGCTGCTGTGGTCGCCCTCCACCCGATCCACGCCTGTGGGCAAGGTCTGCCGGCTGGCACGCACCGGCAGGTCGGTCGCCACCGCCGCTACATCGGGGTCATTCCGCAGCTCCCGCACCCGGTTCTTCGGGACAGCGGCGGAATAACCCTCCAGCGCGTGCCGGTAGACGAACCTCGGGAGCAGTCCATAGCGGATGCCGTGCTTCCGCACGACCGCGCCCACATCGGCGACCGAATCGCGGAGCACAACCACATAGCGGCCCATCTTCTCGCGGGGCTGAGCCGTAACCTCCGCCCGCGCTCCTGCGGGCGGAACCATTACCAGCAGCGCTACTACTGGCACGGACACAGCCACCAGTTTTTTCGGCAATCCTCGGAACCATCTTTGCCACAACACGCTTAATGTCCCCTTGTCTTGTGCTATTCGTGACAGTTCATCCCGAAGCAATGCCTACTGTGCGGATACGGCAGGATCCCAGTGACAAGGCCGCCCACTCACTCGAAGGTGCTCGCGAGCTCGGCGGGCGCGGGGCCTGCGCCAGCGGAGTGAGCAGCTGCTCCCGTGCCTTGTCGGCCGGACAGCGATGAGCCGATCAGCCCACACCCCACCAGACCAGCAGCCACTGCACCAAGAAGTGGTATCGGGGTGGCTCGCAGGTCATGCACGGTGGCTGTAAGTCTTGATCGTCGAGGCGTCCGTGCAGGTCAGCAGGTGCCTGCGGGTGTGGGAACGGCCACCGTGATCATGAGCGTTTGTGACGACGTTCAACGATCAGGTGGCCGTGGAGGCCACGACAGCCGAGCAGGTGTGGAGGACGGCGTTCGGGGCGCTGATGGCCGAGGTGGCCGACTGTTTCCCGCGCCGTGATTCGCGACTGCTGGCGCGGGAGATGACCGAGGCGATGCTGATGGAGCTGGAGCGGCGCAACTGCTGGACGCTCGCCGAGGCACTCGGCCACGACGGGCCGTACCGGCTGCAGCACTTCCTTTCCCGCGGCTCGTGGGACCACGACCTGGCCCGTGACCGGCTGGCCTCCTGGGTGTCAGGTGAACTCACCGACAGCGATGCGGTGTTGGTGGTCGATGAGACGGGGGACGAGAAGCCCTCCACCGACTGCGTGGGCGCCGCTCGCCAGTACTCCGGCGCGCTGGGCGGGATCGGGTTGTGCCAAGTCGCCGTGCACCTCACCTACGCCACGCCGCGCGGCCACGCGCTGATCGACCGGGAGTTGTACCTGCCCGCCGCCTGGGCGCAGGACGAGGAGCGCCGCCTGCTACGGCACGTGCCCGACGAGGTCTGTTTCGCCACCAAGCCCCAGCTCGCCGCCGTCATGCTGCACCGGGCCCGCGAACTGGGTGTGTGCGCCCGCTGGTTCGCCGGCGACGAGGTCTACGGCAGCCTCGAGCTGCGACGAACCGCCCGGACCCTCGGCTTCGACTACGCCCTGGCCGTCAAGGCCGACCACACCGCCACCACCTCCGCGGGCCGCTTCACCGCCACCCGACTCGCCCGCCAGGTCCCGGCGAAGTCCTGGATGCGGATGCGCACCGGGCACGGACTGAAGGGCGACCGGCACTACGACTGGGCGCTGATCGAGGTCCGCCCCGACGACACCCCCACCGACGGCGAGGCCACCGGGCACGCCTTCCTGGTCGTGCGCCGCCACCGCTACACCCGTGAACTGTCCTTCTACCGCTGCCACTCCACCACCCCCGTCAGCCTCGTCGGCCTCGTCAACATCATCTGCACCAGGTGGAAGATCGAAGAGGACTTCCAGGGCGCGAAGGGCCTCACCGGCCTCGACCAGGGCCAGGTCACCTGCTGGAACTCCTGGATACGCTGGAGCCTGATCAGCCTCCTGGCCGCCGCAGTCCTGGCCATCACCCGCTCCCGCACCGCCGCCCCGGCCGCCGGCATCGCGCTCATCCCCGCCAGCCCCCGCGAACTGCTCGCCGTGCTCCGCGTCACGGCCCTTCCGACACCCCGCCGCGACCTCGGGCACGTCCTGCACTGGTCCGCCTGGCGCCGCCACCACCAGCACCAAGCCGTCCAGGCCCACCGCCGCTGGAACAACGTCACCGCAGAAGCGACAAGGTGACCCCACGACGAAGATCACGACTTACAGCTGCCGTGTCTGAGCGGCGGGCGCGCCAACAGGCCGGCCCGCCGCTCAGTGAACTCCCGGGCCCGTCACCCCCCGCCCAGAATCGGCGGATTGGCCAACCGCACCAGTTCCAGGGCCTGTTCGGGGAACCAGTCGCCTGCGTCCGGATCGACCATCCCGCGCTCCGGATCCTCCGGGCCCTCCGTGCCGCGCAGGCACAGGCCGTCCGACTCGCCCGGGATCTTGATCCAGAGCCGGGCGTCGTGGAGCGGGTCGCCCGTGTCGAGGGTGGGGCGGGCGCCGAGGCCGCGGTCAGGTGGGTTGCACCAGTCCTGGGGGTCCGTGTACTTGCCCGGGGGCGGGGTCCAAGGGCCCCGGCCGTTGCGACTGGAGTCGGTGACGAAGTGCTTCATACTGGAGGGCGGTACGCGTACGTTCTCCTCCAGCCAGGCCTGGGCGTCGGCGCGTGGCCAGCCCTGGTGGGGGCAGTCGGCCGCGTCGCCGCCTCCGTCCACGTACGCGAGGCAGGACGAAATCAGCTTGCCGTACCAGGAGTTGGCGTCGTCGGTCTGGTAATTGGACGTGTTGGTGTAGAAGCCCGTGGCGCGGGCGATGCCGCCCTTGAGGAGGCGGGGGACGATCGAGTTGACCGTGTGCCAGCCGGGGTGGCCCGTGTCCAGGTACACGCGGGTGCCGCGCAGCGGTTCCAGCTTGTCCACCGCGTAGTTGACCTCGGTGTAGCGAGCGGCGGTGAGCGTGCCCTGGGCGTCGTCCTGGCCGCAGTCGGCGGGGACGAGGGCGAGGGAGTCGGGCTCGAGGACGACGAGCGCGTCACGGCTGCCGATGCCGCGCGCGACCGCGTCGATCCACGCCTTGTACTCCGCCGTGTTGGAGGCGCCGCCACCCGAATAGTTGGAGCAGTCGCGGCCGGGCACGTTGTAGAGCGCGAAGACGGGCAGCGCATCGTCCTGGTCCGCGTCGCGCGCCACCTCGCGGATCTGCCGCTCGACCTGGACCGGCGTCTGATCGCCGTACCAGACCGCCTGCGGTGTGTGCGCCATGGCCAAGGCGCCTGCGGAGTCCCGGAGTTGGCCCGCTCGGGCTAACTCGAAGGCTTGGCGGTACGCCGCCGGGTTGGCCTCGGGGACGTACATGCCGGGTCTGTGCCGATCGGCATCCGCCGCATCCGCCGCAACATTCGCTACATCCGCCGCGCCTGCCGTCGGCACGCTCAGCAGAGAGGCCAGGCCAACCAGTAAGGCGGCCAGGCCTGTTGAGATACGTCTCATGGGTTCACTCCTTGGTTCGCAACGGTCACCGGGGACTTGCGGACTTACGGGAGCGCTCCCACGAGCCTCGTCGCGCACGGGGCGACCCGTCAAGGTGGCTGCACCGGACGGCTTGTGGCCGCACGGGTCAGCCCTTCGGGGCCGGGAGGGGGTCTCTCACTATTTGGCTCCTCAGCCCCGGCGTGCCGCGCCGTCTGGCCATACGACGTCGACGGGGAGGCCTGCCTCGCGCGCTTCGAGGACCGTGTCCGCGGTGCCACCGCCCTTGCCCGTGGGCGGCTCGCCGTTCCAGACCGCCATGAGCCGGTCTGCGCGTTGCAGCAGAGTGCGGTTGGCGTCCTCGTAGGCCGCCCGGTTCGCGGTCTCGTTGGGCAGGACCAGCACCTCGTCAGCGGCCTCCGTGAGTCGATCGAAGGTTTCCGCGTGTTCGGGCTTGACCTTGTTCTCTCGGTAGTCCTGTGACGGGATCACCGCGACCAGGCGGCCGCCGAGCTCCAGCACGGCTTCCGCGAACAGAGAGTCGGAGCCCTGGGCGATGCACGAGACGCCGATCAAGCTGCCGTCCGCAAGAGGCTTCAGGGCCGAGCGCAGGGCCTGGCGCACCAGGGGAACGCTGGCGTCGGTCAGGTCCATGTGCCCGGTCACGGCGATGGTGGTCACGTCTCTCCCTCAGCTCGACAACAAGTCGCGGATCATAGTGCGCGCCTCGCCAACCGCTCGAGATGCCCCCCGGCCAACGGTGTACGGGTACAGCTGCCCGAGCTGCGCGCGCACGCGGTTGGACTGGGTAAGAGCCGCTGCCTCGACTGCCTTGTGCGTGTGATTGACGGCGCTCGTTACATCGCCGATGAGGAAGTGGCACTCTGCCAGGCCGATCAGGTCGAGGGCGTGGCTTCGGCCGGCCTCCGGTCCCCGCGTCGCGAGGGCCTTGCTGATGGAGCGGGCGGCGGCTTCGGCGTGGCGGTGCGGTTCCTTGCGGGCCATGTCGAGGAGACGGCCGCCGGTGACGCCGGCCAGCTCGGCGCTGTCGAAGTAGGCAATCCAGTACGGCTCTTGCTCCGTTCCGGCGTCGGCGAGGGCCTCGATAGCTTCTTTGGTGGCCCGCTGAAATGCCGTGGAGCGACCCAGCGCGGCGTACGCCCACGCCTCGCGGGTGTGGAGCATGGCGCGCACGCGCGGGCCCGCGTCGCGGCCGGCGCCCTTCTGCGCGAGGTGCACCAGCTCGAGGGCGTCCTGCGGCCGGTCGCGGTAGAGCATCTGGCGGGCCATGCCCGCCAACACGTTGCCGCCGAACGCCGTGTCTGCTCCGGCGTGGGCTGCTCGCAGCGCGAGACGGTAGTAGTCCTGGGCCCGCTGCTGGTGCCCGGAGTCCCAGGCCATAGTGGCTGCGATGCCTCCGAGTTGGGCCATCACCCGGTACAGGCGCTGCTCCACGGCGGGCGCCTGGTGCTCTTCGAGGTGTGCCGCAACTTCGTTGAGCTGTCCGACGACAGCCTTGCGACGCAGGCCTCCGCCGAACTTGTGGTCCCAGGCCCGGAACGCCCTGGCGGTAGCCTCCAGCTCTTCGACGTCTCGCTTGCCGAGCCTTCCGCGCCAGCCGGGTGGATCGGTTGCGGCGGCGGGCCGGAGCCATGCTTCGAGGGGGTCGAGGAGGGGGGCGCCGCCTATCACGGCACCGGCCAGGGCGCGCGTTGCTGCGCGGCGGTCCATCACGAGGTCGCTCCTGGTCAGTTCAGATGCCAGGTGCACGGTCGTGTCGGGGCGCCAGGGAGCGTCGTCGTCGGGTAGCCGTGCGGCTGGCGGCTTCGGCGGGTCGGGGTCGTCGGGCTGTCTCTCCCACGGGCGGTCGGCGAGGCCGACCATCCGGCCAGGGATCCGTAACCCGTCGGCGATGCGGCAGATCACGTCGAAGCTGGTGACCTGCTGCTGCCCGCTGGTGATCGTGCTCACCTTGCCGGGCGTGAGCTGGCAGGCCGATGCGATCCGGTTCTGGGAGAGGCCGCCCCACTTCTTGATGAGGGTGAAGGCGGCTGCGAAGTCGTGCTCTGCCAGGGCTCGTTTCACGTCGTCACGGTCGAGGACGTCGGGGGCGAGCGGGCCGGGGGTGGTGGCGTCCATGGGGCCAACTTCCGGAGTGATCGTATGCGCATCGCAGCGCCATGCCGAACCAGAAACGAGTGTATTACCGCCTCGGTAATCCCCGCTGGTCATCCCGGAGTTGCACGCACACAACGACTCTCGACGAGTGAACGGAACACACGGCCCCGGCGACCGCACGAACGGCCCCGGGGCATGGCCGACGCTTCGAGGGAGCGACGACATGACGCAACGTACTGCCCGAGTGCCTGCCTCGGCAGAGCGGGATCCGGACCCACTGGACAGCGACGACAAACAGCAGGCGCTACACCCTGTGGAAACCGAGTCCGAGATCCTCGTCCACACCTCCGCGGACCGGGAGTTGGCGACCGCCCACTGGCTGCTCGCCTCAGCCGACAGCCACGACGAGGCCCGCGCGCAGTGGCATAAGCACGGGCTCACCCTACTGCGCTGCGGCACCCTGTTCTCCGCCGTCCGCATCCCCGCGCGCCTGGTGCACGCCGCGGCCGGCAGTGAGGATCCCGCGACGGTGGACGCGTTCCTCGCCAGAGCCCTCCACGGCGGCCCCGTTATCTGCGACCCGCGCGGGCGCCACTACTACGCGCTGGTGCCCGCCAGCACGGCCGTCAGGTGGCGGCAGCCGGGCGCGGAGTGCCTGGGCCGCGACACGTATCTGGGGGTGCCGCGGCCGGACGCTGTGGGGCTGGACCACCGGGCGTGGTCCTCGTACTGGTCGGTGCCGATGCCCTCGGCCGCCGAACTGTGCACGCCGGCCGCGGTGGCGCAGCTCGTGGCGGTCGGCAACTTCCGGACCGCCGACGAGGAGTTGGAGTGACCGATAGCTGGCCGGAGCGCTTGCAGCGGCTCGCGAGCAACAGCGAGTTCACCCGCACGCAGCTCGCGTACCGGGCCTACCTCGACCACTCCATCGCGTGCGCCGGCTGCGGGCACGGCCAGACGCGGTGCGAGACGGCAGAGGAGCTGTGGCGCGCGTACAAGGACGCACAGGAGAAACGACCATGACGCGGAAGCAGCCCGGATCCGGGGCCGCTCCAAACGCCTGGATCGACCCTCTACCGTGAGACGCGAACCGAGAGGACCCCGACCCCATGAACGACTTCCCGGCCCGGACCCTGCGCATCGGTACCCGCAGCTCCCCGATGGCCCTCGCGCAGGTCGAGCACGTGTCCGGCCTGCTGCGCAAGATCGAGCCCGACCTCGACATCGAGGTGGTGCCCGTGACGACCGAGGCCGACAAGTGGCAAGGCGACCTCGCGCAACTGGGCGGGAAGGGCCTGTTCGTCAAGGAAATCGACACGATGTTGCAGCGCGGACAGGTCGACATGGCCGTCCACTGCATCAAGGACGTACCGGGCGACGTGCCCATGCCGCGCGGACTGATCTTCGCCGCCTACCTCCCCCGCGATGACGTGCGCGACGTGCTGCTCTTCCCAGAGGGCTCCGACATGCAGACGCTCGACGACCTGCCGTCGGGCGCCACGGTCGCAACCTCGGCCGTCCGCCGTAAGGCACAGATCAACCGCGTCCGCCCCGATCTCAACGTCGTCCGCGTCCGCGGCGCCGTCGGCTCCCGCGTCGACAAGCTCGACGGCAAACGCAAGATCGACACCAAGCTCGACGCGATGATCCTCGCCCGCGCGGGCCTCGAACGGCTCGGCATCCCCGACCGCGCCCGCCAGGTGTTCAGCGTGGACGAGATGCTGCCCGCGGTCGGTGCCGGCGCCCTCGGCCTCGAGTGCCGCAAGGACGATGACGCGGTCGCCCACCTGCTCCAGCAGCTCAACCATGAACGCACCATGACCGAGATCACCGCCGAGCGGGTCATGCTGCACGGCCTGCGCGGACACTGCAATTCGCCGATCGCCGGGTACTGCATCACCGAACCAGACGGACAACTCAGCTTGCGCGGGATGGTCTTCTCCCGCGACGGCTCCAAGTTCGTGCACGCCCACATCTGGGGCGAGTCCATGAACGACCCGGCCGTACTCGGCTCGCGCGTCTGCGCCGAACCGCTGCGCCAGGGGGCCCGCGACATCATCGAGGGCATTCCGCACTGACCTGAGCACGTACCTCCGCACCTGGAACACGCTGAAGGAATCCGCCGTGTACGGGGCCGACGCGCACCGGGCCATCAGCGCCGCGCGCCGGACCCTCAACGTCTGACACCCGCTGTGCCCGCAGCCGTCCTTCAACGCCTGCTTGGGATCAGCCCATCGGCTGCCGAGCGATGGGCGGCCGGGGCCGTCAGGACGGCCTACGCAGCCGAGGTGGTCCACCGATCCCAAAAAGCCACGTGAAGAGTATTGAGAAGAAGTCTTTGCATAGATACCTTCTCGTCATGCCTGAATTACGACCACGCGTGCTGTCCGACATCGACGCACTCAAGGCCCTCGCTCACCCGCTGCGCCAACAACTGGTGAACTGGCTTCAGCGCCATGGTCCGGCCACGTCCGCCGACCTGGCTGCCGAGTTCGGTGAGGACCGCGGCGCGACCAGCTATCACCTGCGGCAACTGGCCCGGTTCGGGTTCATCGAAGAGGACACGGACCGCTCATCCGGGCGTCGCAAGTACTGGCGAGCCATCCCACAGGACGTGCGGCTGCCGCGCCGCCCGACGGAACCCGAGGTTGCTCTCGCCGCCGAGGAGATCGGCCGGCAATGGATGGAGCGTGCTGATCGTGACCTGACCGCCTACCTGTCCCACAGAGAGGCGTTCGGCGAATTCGCCGCCGGCGCCATGCACTCCTTCGGCAGCACCATGCTCACCGCTGAGGAACTGGCCGAGTTCGGTGAGGAGTACATCGCCTTCCTCAAACGCTGGCACCGGGAACCCGGTCAGGCGCCCCCCGGCAGCCGGCACATCTCCGTGGTGTTCCATGCCTTCCCCACCCCTGACAGCGGGGACGCGTCGTGACCGCCCCGACCGCCGAAAAAACCGCCGAACGGCCCTCGTTATGGCGCAACCGTGAGTTCGTCGCTCTGTGGAGCGGTCAGGTCGTCTCGACCCTGGGCTCCCAGATCAGCGGGACGGCGATGCCGCTGCTTGTGCTGGCGACCACCGGATCGCCCTCCGACGCCGGGATCGTCGGAGCCGCCGGCACGCTCCCCTTCCTCATCGCTCACCTGCCGGCCGGAGCGCTGGTGGACCGGTGGAACCGCCGCAAGATCCTGCTGATCAGCGAACTCGTCGCGGGACTGGCACTCTCCACCGTCCCGATTGCCATGTGGTGGGGCAAACTCACGGTCACGCACCTCGCCGTGGTCGCCTTCATGCAGGGACTGTGCTTCGTCTTCTTCGGGCTGGCCGAGCGCGCCGCACTCCCGAAGATCGTCCCTGTCGCGCTCCTGCCCACCGCAGTGGCCCATAACGAGGCCAGGACCCGCGGTGCGGCTCTGGCCGGTCCTCCCTTGGGCGGCATGCTCTTCGGCATCGACCGCGCCGTGCCTTTCCTGGCTGATGCGGTCTCGTACGTCATTGCCTCCATCGTGCTGCTGTTCATCCGAAGCGACCTGCAGAACCAGACAAAGCCTCCATCGGAGCCTCTGTGGCAGGCGACCACCGCAGGTTTGCGCTGGGTCTGGCGCCACCCCCTCATCCGCGCAGCGATCCTGTTGATCGCCGTCAGCAACCTGGTCTTCCAGGCTCTCGTATTGATCCTGGTCGTCCTCGCCCAGCACCAAGGCGCCACATCCACCACCATCGGGATGATGCTCGGCATCTACAGCGGTGGTGGTCTGATCGGCGCACTCGCGGCGAGCAGGCTCCATCGTCACTTCAAGCCCAAGACCGTCATCGTCGGCGTCAATTGGATCTGGGCTGCGCTTCTGCCTCTGTTCGCACTCACGTCGAGCCCTGTGCTGATCGGCGCCATCGGTGCTGCCACCGCCTTCGTCGGACCGCTGTGGAACGTCGTGATCACCACCTACATAACCGTCCTGGTTCCCAACGAGTTGCTGGGGCGTGTCACCAGCGCGGCCATGACCCTGTCCTGGGGGGTCATGCCGCTGGCCTCCCTCGGTGCCGGATACCTGCTCACCACCATCGGACCAATCGGCTCCGTGTTCGTGCTGGCCACGGTGATGCTTGTTACCGCGGTCATCGCCACCGTCAGTCCGGCCGTCCGTCATGCCCCGCCGATTCCTGCGCACGGCAAGTCGGCCTGACCTCGACCGCCAACTGCGGGAGTCCGCCGCCCGGTGCCTGGCTCTATTCCGCACCCTCGAATCTCCGAACCTGCCGACAGTACGACCCGGAGCCGGGTGGCCTGCGTTACTTCGTGCTGCGGGCCTGAGCGGGAGTCCCCCTGAGCACGTGCCAAAGTGGATGACATGACGGCAACAGGCATGCGGGACGCGGGAATTGACGAGGTCGAGGCGCTGGCGGTCGACGCCCTGCGTTGGATGCTCGCCGCCGCGCGGGACACCGGGGGCGGCGGTCTCGGCTGGCCCGACAAGCCCTCCGCCGACGAGCCCGAGACCATGCTCTACTGCGGTACCGCCGGGGTCGTACCGGTGCTTCTGGAGGCGTGGCGGCACTTCGGGGACGACTCGTTCGCGGACACCGCCCTGCGCGCGGCCCGCAGCCTCGCCGATGCCGTCGAGGGCTGCGAGGACAGTTCCCTGTACTTCGGGCTCACCGGCATGGCCCTGGCCCTGCGGGCCGTTCACGACGAACTCGGCGACACGGCCTCCGGCGCCGCCGCCGACCGGGCCATGGAACTCGTGCGGTCGCGTTTCGACGGGACCCGCTGGGGCGAGCTGTTCGAGCTGATGGGCGGCAACGCCGGGATCGGCCTCGGTGCACTGCTCCTCGGCGACGAGGAGTTGGCCGTACTCGCCCTTGAGCCCTATCTGCGGACCGCCGAGAAGGTCCCGTCGGGCGTGCACTGGGAGTTCCGTACCGGCAGGGAGGGGCGTATGCACCACGTCTCGCACGGCACCCTGGGCATCGTGTACGCGCTGGCCACCGTCGGCACCGCGACGCGACGGACGGACCTCGTCGAGCTGGCCCGGGCCGGTGCCGCGGGCGTCGTGGCGCGGGACGAGGACGGCCCCGAGGGGTTCCTGGTCGCGCACTCCGACCCGGCACACCTGCCCGACCGGATCGAGCGCTACAGCTACGGCTGGTGTCATGGGCCCGCCGGTGACGCCCAGGTCTTCCGGCAGCTGAGGGACGTGCTCTCCGAAGAAGCGGCCGCCTGGTCGACCCTGGCCGACCGCTGCTGGCACACCATCATCCACTCCGGCCTGCCTGGCCGACTGCGCCCCGGCTTCTGGGACAACAACGCCCGCTGCTGCGGCACCGCAGGGGTCCTCGCGCTGGCCTGCGACCGGATCGCCGAGCAGGACGACGGCCACGACTTCGCCCGGGTCCTGGTCGCGGACCTCACCGACCGTGCGATCCGGGACGCCGACGGCGCCCGCTGGTCCAACTTCGAGCACAAGGTCACCCCGAGCGGCCTCGAACCCCACACGGGTTGGGCGATGGGCAACGCGGGCATCGCCCGGGAACTGATGCGCTACGTCCGGCTGGGCCGAGGAGGCGATCCGGACTACGCGTTCAGCTGGCCCGACCAGCCGACGGTACGCCGAAGCGCCTCTCGGGCCACCGACCCGATCCGCCCCGCCAGCTCCGATGTCGACGTAACGTCGTGATGAATCGGCGTATGCGCCCCGGTCAGCGAAACCCCACTCCCCCCACGCCGGTTGGCGACGATCTCCGGGCGCTGATCTGCCCGCCGTCCGTCCTGGCCGCGCAGCTCGACCGACTGTCCGGGGTGGTCGGCCTGGACACGGTCGAGCTGGGGATCATCCCGTTCAGCGCCTCGCTCAAGATTCCGCCCGCCACGGCGTTTTGGATGTACGACGACAGCCGCGTGATCGTCGAGACCTGGCACTCCGAGCTGTGGATCGAGGACGAGGCCGGCGTGAGCACGTACCTCCGTACGTGGAACACGCTGAAGGAGTCCGCCGTGTACGGGGCCGACGCGCACCGGGCCATCAGTGCCGCGCGCCGGACCCTCAACGTCTGATACCCGCTGACGCCTCAGCTCAGGTGAAGCGAGAAGCCTTCAGGTCGGAGCCGCACTGGCAGGGCCACGTCTGACGTATCCCGACCCCGACCCAATGTGGGCGATCAGCCAATGGCGGTAAGCCGACGCCGGTACCGGACGCCAGGGCGCCCACTGAGCGTGATGTCCCCCACAGGGGTGAACCCGTTCCGTGCGAGCACGGTCATGGACGCCGGGTTATCGAGGGTGGTGACCGCCCTGAGTGCGGAGAGCCGGTAGGTCGTGGCGGCGAGGCGGCACGCCTCCGCGACCGCGGCGGTCGCGACGCCCCGGCCCGTGGCGCGCTCGGCGATCCTGTAGCCGAGCTCGGCGCCGTCCTCGTCGACGTCGACGAGGTTGACGCGGCCGATCAGGTCCCCCTGCTCGTCGAGGACGACATGGAAGTGGCAGTCGCCGGCGTCCTGCTCGGCGAGGCGGGCGAGGAGGCGGGAGGCAAACTCGGCGAAGAACGCGTCACCCCGATCCGGCACGGACCGCGCGAAGTACTCCCGGTTCTCCTGCTCGAAAGCCAGCAGAGCAGGCGCGTGGTCGTCCCGGAGCCTCTCGAGCCTCAACATGCCCGGCAGCATACGCAACGATGATCGCGTCCGGGCGTCAAGCATCAGGCCACCGACCCGATCCGCCCCGCCAGCTCCGATGTCGACGTAACGTCGTGATGAATCGGCGTATGCGCCCCGGTCAGCGAAACCCCACTCCCCCCACGCCGGTTGGCGACGATCTCCGACGCGATCGACAGCGCCGTCTCCTCAGGCGTACGCGCCCCGAGGTCCAGCCCGATCGGTGACCTGAGCCGCGCCAACTCCAGCTCCGTCACGCCGACTTGGCGCAGCCGCTCGTTCCGGTCCAGGTGCGTGCGCCGGGAGCCCATCGCGCCGACGTATGCGACCGGCAGTCGCAGCGCGAGCTTCAGCAGGGGTACGTCGAACTTGGCGTCGTGCGTCAGGACGCACAGCACCGTACGGGCGTCCACCGACGTCCGCTCCAGGTACCGGTGCGGCCACTCGACGACGACCTCGTCGGCCTCGGGGAAACGCGCCACCGTGGTGAAGACCGGCCGCGCATCGCACACCGTCACGTGGTAACCCAGGAATTTGCCGATGCGTACCAACGCCGACGCGAAGTCGATCGCACCGAAGACGAGCATCCGCGGCGGCGGCACCGACGACTCAACCAACACCGTGAGCGGTGCTCCGCAGCGAGAGCCCTGCTCTCCGATCTCCAGGGTTCCGGTGCGGCCCGCGTCCAGGAAAGCGCCCGCCTCGGCCGCCACCGTGCGGTCCAGCTCGGGGTGGGCGCCAAATCCGCCCTCGTACGAGCCGTCGGATCGTACGAGCAGAGCGCGACCCAGCAGCTCCCCCGGTCCGGAGACGATGCGCGCGACCGCCGCCGCCTCCCCGCGGGCGGCGGACAGCGCCGACACGAACACCTCCCGGTCGGGGGCCGAGGCCCGTACCGGCGTCACCAGGATGTCGATGACGCCGCCGCACGTCAGGCCGACTGCGAAGGCGTCCTCGTCGCTGTACCCGAAGCGTTCGAGGACCGACTCCCCGTCCGCCAACGCCTGTTGGCACAGCTCGTACACCGCACCCTCCACACAGCCCCCGGAGACCGAGCCGATCGCCGTGCCCTCGGAGTCCACCGCGAGGGCCGCGCCGGGCCCGCGCGGCGCGCTGCCGCCGACGGCCACCACGGTGGCCACGGCGAAGTCGCGGCCCTGCTCGACCCACCGGTGCAGCTCTTGGGCGATGTCCAGCATCTCGGTCTCGCTCTCCTCTCCGCCCCGGAGGGTCACATGCCGGTGAGGTGCTCCGGCCGTACCGGCGTCCTGTTCAGCTCCAAGCCCGTCGCGTTCCGAATGGCCGCAAGAACAGCCGGAGTTGACGAGAGAGTCGGAGCCTCGCCTGCGCCCCGCAGCCCGTACGGGGCGTGGGCGTCGGCCAGTTCGAGTACGTCGACGGGCATGGTCGGGGTGTCGAGGATCGTCGGGATCAGGTAGTCCGTGAAGGAGGGGTTTCGGACCTTCGCCGTCTTCGGGTCGACGAGGATCTCCTCCATGACGGCCATGCCCAGGCCCTGGGTCGTACCGCCCTGGATCTGGCCGACGACGGACAGCGGGTTGAGGGCCTTGCCGACGTCCTGGGCGCAGGCCAGTTCGATGACCTTCACCAGGCCCAGCTCGGTGTCGACCTCGACCACGGCCCGGTGGGCGGCAAAGCTGTACTGGACGTGTCCGAAGCCCTGCCCGGTATGCTGGTCGAACGGCTCGGTCGGCCGGTGCCGCCACTCCTCCTCGACCTCGACCGCCTCGTCTTCGAGTACGTCCACCAGGTCGGCCAGCACCTCACCGCCGTCGGTGACGACCTTGCCGCCCTCCAGCAGCAGCTCGGCCGTGGCCCAAGCAGGGTGGTACGGACCGAACTTGCGGCGCCCGATCTCCAGGACCCGCTCGCGGACCAGTTCGCAGGCGTTCTTGACGGCGCCGCCAGTGACGTACGTCTGACGTGACGCCGAAGTCGAGCCCGCGGAACCCACCTGTGTGTCGGCCGGCTGGATCGTCACCTGGGTGACGCCGAGCTCGGTGCGGGCGATCTGCGCGTGGACGGTGACGCCGCCCTGGCCGACCTCCGCCATCGCGGTGTGGACGGTGGCGACGGGCTCGCCGCCGACAACCTCCATACGGACGCGGGCAGTTGAGTAGTCGTCGAAGCCCTCGGAGAAGCCGACGTTCTTGATGCCGACGGCGTAGCCGACACCCCGTACGACGCCTTCGCCGTGCGTGGTGTTGGACAGGCCGCCCGGCAGCTGGCGTACGTCCGCGCCCTCGGAGCTCTCCCACTGGCGCTCCGGCGGCAGGGGCATCGCCTTGACGCGGCGCAGGAGTTCGGCGACCGGGGCGGGCGAGTCGACGGGCTGGCCCGTCGGCATGATCGTGCCCTGCTCCATGGCGTTGAGCCGGCGGAACTCGACCCGGTCCATGCCCACCTTGTCGGCGAGCTTGTCCATCTGTGCCTCGTACGCGAAGCAGGCCTGCACCGCGCCGAAGCCGCGCATGGCGCCGCAGGGCGGGTTGTTGGTGTAGAGGGCGAGGGCTTCGATGTCGACGTTGTCGATGACGTACGGGCCCGCGCCGAGCGAGGCCGCGTTGCCGACGACGGCGGGTGAGGCCGAGGCGTACGCGCCGCCGTCCAGGACGATGCGGGCCTTCAGGTGCGTCAGCTTGCCGTCCTTCGTTGCCCCGTGTTCGTAGGAGAGCTTCGCGGGGTGGCGGTGGACGTGGCCGAAGAAGGACTCGAAGCGGTTGTAGACGATCTTCACCGGCTTGCCCGTGCGCAGCGCCAGCAGGCAGGCGTGGATCTGCATCGACAGGTCCTCGCGTCCGCCGAACGCGCCGCCGACGCCGGAGAGCGTCATCCGCACCTTGTCCTCGGGCAGGCCGAGGACCGGGGCGATCTGGCGGAGGTCGGAGTGCAGCCACTGGGTGGCGATGTAGAGGTCGACGCCGCCGTCCTCCGCGGGCACCGCGAGTCCCGACTCCGGGCCGAGGAAGGCCTGGTCCTGCATGCCGAAGGTGTACTCGCCGGTGACGATGAAGTCGGCGCGACGGCGGGCTTCCGCCACGTCTCCGCGGATGATCGGCTGGCGGTGGAGGATGTTGGGGTGCGGTACGTGGCCGAAGTGGTGGTCGGTGCGGTTCTCGTGGATCAGCGGCGCGTCGGGGGCGGTGGCGCTCAACTCGTCGGTCACGACGGGGAGTTCGCGGTACTCGACCTTGATTTTGGCGGCGGCGCGGCGTGCGGTCTCCGGGTGGTCGGCGGCGACGATCGCGACCGGCTCACCGTGGTGGCGTACGCGGCCGTGGGCCAGTACGGGGGTGTCGTGGATCTCCAGCCCGTAGTGCCGCACGTCGGTCGGCAGGTCGTCGTACGTCATGACGGCGTAGACGCCGGGCTGCGCGAGGGCCTCGCTCGTGTCGATCGACACGATCTCCGCATGGGCGACCGGGGAGCGAAGGATCTGGCCCCACAGCATGTCCTCGTGCCACATGTCGGAGGAGTACGCGAACTCGCCGGTGACCTTGAGTGTGCCGTCAGGTCGGAGTGTGGACTCGCCGATGCCGCCCTTGGTCTGCGAGCCCTGGGTGACCTTGGTGGGAGTACCGAGGGGAGCGTTGTTGCCGGCCATGCTCAGACCGCCTCCGACTGCCGGGCGGCCGCGAGGCGGACCGCGTTCATGATCGTCTCGTAGCCGGTGCAGCGGCAGAGGTTGCCCGACAGCGCCTCGCGGATGTCCGCGTCGGTCGGCGTCGGGTTGCGCTCCAGCATCTCGTCGGCCGCGACCAGCAGACCGGGGGTGCAGAAGCCGCACTGCACCGCGCCTGCGTCGATGAACGCCTGCTGGACCGGGGAGAGTTCGGTGCCCTCGCCGGTCTGGGAGTCGGTGCCGTGCGCCGACCACCGCTGGGCATCGTCCAAAGATGTGACACCTTCCGCGGAAGTGTCACACTTTCCTGACCCACAGGCCCGCTGCCGTGCGTACTCCGCAAGCCCCTCGACCGTGACGACCTCGCGCCCCTCCACCTGACCCGCCGCGACCAGACACGAACACACCGGTACGCCGTCGAGCCGGACCGTGCACGAGCCGCACTCCCCTTGCTCGCAGGCGTTCTTGGCACCCGGCAGCCCCAGGCGCTCCCTCAGCACATACAGCAGGGACTCACCCTCCCAGACGTCGTCGGCTTCCTGGGGGCGGCCGTTGACCGTGAAATTGACGCGCATTACGCGACTCCCTCCGTGGCGGCGGTGCCGCGGTACGACTCCCAGGTCCAGGTCAGCGTCCGGCGGGCCATGATGCCCACCGCGTGGCGGCGGTAGCTCGCGGTGCCCCGGACGTCGTCGATCGGGTTGCAGGCGGCGGCGCACAGGTCCGCGAACTGCTTGGCGACCGACGGCGTAATGATCTTGCCGTTCTCCCAGAAGCCGCCCTCTTCGAGCGCCGCGTTCAGGAACTCCTCGGCGGCCTTGGCCCGGACGGGCGTGGGTGCGGCCGAGCCGATGCCGGTGCGGACAGTACGCGACGACGGGTGCAGGGCCAGCCCGAAGGCACACACAGCGATCACCATCGCGTTGCGGGTGCCGACCTTGGAGAACTGCTGCGGTCCTTCGGCCTTCTTGATGTGTACGGCCCTGATCAGTTCGTCGGCGGCGAGCGCGTTGCGCTTCACGCCGGTGTAGAAGTCGTCGATCGGGATGCGGCGGGAGCCTCGTACGGACTCGGCCTCGACCTCGGCGCCCGCGGCGAGGAGCGCGGGGTGGGCGTCGCCGGCCGGGGAGGCGGTGCCGAGGTTGCCGCCGACGCCGCCGCGGTTGCGGATCTGCGGGGAGGCCACGGTGTGCGAGGCGAGGGCGAGGCCCGGCAGTTCGGCCCGCAGGTGCTCCATGATCTGGGTGTACGGGACGGAGGCGCCGAGCCGCACGCTGTCCTCGCCGACCTCCCAGTCGCTCAGCTCGCCGATGCGGTTCAGGTCCAGGAGGTACTCGGGCCGGCGGTGGTCGAAGTTGATCTCGACCATCACATCGGTGCCGCCCGCAATCGGCACGGCGGTGGGGTGCTCGGCCTTCGCGGCGAGCGCCTCCTCCCAACTGCCGGGGCGAAGGAAGTCCATGATCGGCTCTCTTCTTCGTATCGTGGGGCGTTCCGTTTGAGCCAGGTCGGGGACGGCGGCATCGGCTCGTTCAGATGCTGTTCACAGGGCTTGAGGTCAGTAGACCGCGGCGTCCCGCACCCGGGTCAGTCACACAAACCATGAAGGAGTCGGCTGGCCAGGGCGATCGTCTTGTAGATTCGTCTGAACGGGGGACGCCGGCAACCTCATCGTTTTCCTCGGGAAACACCGGACACGGTCCCCGGGAACCAGAGATTTCCAGACAAGGAACGGCGGCGACGAGAATGCGGTTGCGCGCACTGCTGGACACCGATGCGCTGGGCCTCAGGCTGCTCGGCGGCGAGGACGAGCTGGACCGCAGCGTGCGCGGGGTGATGACCACGGATCTGCGGGACCCCAGCCGCTATCTCTCGGGCGGTGAACTGGTCCTCACGGGTCTCGCGTGGCGGCGCGGCGCGGCGGACTCCGAGCCTTTCGTACGGATCCTCGTGGCCGCCGGAGTCGCGGCCCTGGCCGCCGGTGAGGCCGAGCTGGGCGACATCCCCGACGATCTGGTGCTGGCCTGCGCCCGGCACCGGCTGCCGCTGTTCGCCGTCGACGAGTCGGTGGCCTTCGCGACGATCACCGAGCATGTCGTACGGCAGGTCTCGGGCGAGCGGGCCGGGGATCTGGCGGCCGTGGTGGACCGGCACCGCCGGATGATGACTTCCGGTCCGGCGGGCGGCGGCCCGGACGTGGTCCTGGACCTGCTCGGCTCCGATCTGGACCTGCGGGCCTGGGTGCTGTCCCCCGCCGGGCGCGCGATCGCGGGCGCGAACCTCTCGGGACCCGGGCTGCCCGCCGAGGTGTGCGCCGAGCTGGCCGCCGAGCACCTGGCGGCGGTGCGCACCGGTCGGCGGGGACCGTATCGGGTGTCGGTGGGGGGCACGACGTACTCCCTGTTCGCGATCCTCAGCAGCGGCAGGGGGGCGGCGGCTTCGCGCGACGTACGCGAGACGGTGCTGTCGGACTGGCTGCTCGTGGTGGAGGCGGATGCCGGGGACTGGCCGGAGGAGCGGCTCGACCTGCTCCACGGGGTGACGCAGCTGATCGCGGTGGAGCGGGACCGGCGGGACGCGGCGCGTACGGTGCGCCGCAGGCTCGCGCAGGAGGTGCTGGAGCTGGTGCAGGCGGGTGCCGCGCCCGCGGAGATCGCGGCGCGGCTGCGGGTCGCGGCGCCCGTGCTGCTGCCGGGGCTCGGGGCGGCCCCGCAGTGGCAGGTCGTGGTGGCCCGTGTCGAGTGGGACGGCGGGGAGATCGAGGGCGGGCCGGTGGCCCAGTCGCTCCTGGAGGAGATCCTCGTCGACCCGTTGTCGTCCGGGCCCGAGCCGTCCGACCGGATCGCGGTGGCCCATACGGGCGAGGAGGCGATCGCGCTCGTACCTCTGCCGGCGGTGGCCTCCGAGCGCGACGGGCCGGGGTCGGGGCTGCTCGCCGACGCGCTGCTGGCGGCCGTCCGCGGCCCGCTGTCGGCCGGCCTGAACGACGACGGGCGGCTCACGCTCGGCGTCAGCGCGGCCGTGCACTCGGCGGAGGGACTGCGGGGTGCGCTGGAGGAGGCCCGGCACGCACGCCGGGTCGCCGCCGCGCGTCCCGGGCGGGTGTGCGCGGCGGGGCACCAGGAGCTGGCCTCGCATGTGCTGCTCCTGCCTTTCGTCCCGGACGACGTACGCCGGGCCTTTACGGCTCGCCTTCTTGATCCCCTACGGGACTACGACCGCCGGCATCGCGCCGAGCTGATCCCCACGCTCGAGGCGTTTCTCGACTGCGACGGCTCCTGGACGCGGTGCGCGGGCCGCCTGCATCTGCACGTCAACACGCTGCGCTACCGGGTGGGCCGTATCGAGCAGTTGACGAGTCGCGACCTCTCGCGGCTCGAGGACAAGCTGGACTTCTTTCTGGCGTTGCGGATGAGCTGAGGTCACAGGGCTGTGGATCTGGAGGCACGAAGTGCCACTCCTTGCACCATGACTTTGTGAAATCCTTCACCCACCCCCTTGGCCAGGCGCGCAGATTCATGCTGAGATGCGGCCACCACTCAACAGCTCAATGGTGTGCTCGGGGAGGGCAACGTGGCGTATCCCGCCATGTCTGGTTACGGAACCGCTGCAGGGGACGATCCACTCCAGACCGCGGTATGGCGGCTGCGCTCGCGTGCCTGCTGGGCCGACGCCGCCGCACTCCTCCAGCCCGTCACGGCGGGCGCGGCGCTCCAGCGGGCCTCGCTCCTCGTCGAGCGGTGTCTCTACACCGAGCAGGGCTGGGCGGAGGCCGAGGACGCGCTGCGTACGGCGGAGGCGCTGGCACGGAGTGACGATGAGCGGGGTGCGGCGGCCTGTGAGCGGGGGCAGCTGGCGTACGCGGCCACGCTGCTCGGCGTACGCGACCGGGCGGACGAGGCGCGGGCCGCGCTCGGCCGGGCCGCCGCGCTGATCGCGCCGAGCGCTCCGGGCCGGGCCCTGCTCGACTTCCGGCGCGGGCTGCTCGCCGAGAACCTCGCGCACTCCCCGCAGGCGGCCCGTGCCGCGTACCGTCGCGCCCATGCCGGCGCGACCGCTCAGGGCGACGCGCTGCTGCTCTCCTTCACCTGGCGTCACCTCGCCGGACTCGCCCTGCGGGAAGGGGAGTTGGTGGAGGCCCGGCACGGCTTCACCGAATCGCTGCGGATCCGCGAGGAGCTGGGCTACCTGGTCGGTACGGCGCCCGCGCTGGCCTCCCTCGCCGACGCCGAGATCGAGCCGGACGCGTCCCGGCTGCGGGCCGAGGCGGCGCGGCTGTTCCGGCTCCTGGGGGGCGTACCGACGTGGCTGGCACCGCAGTTGGCTCCGCCGGCGGCTACGGCGTGACGCTTCCTGGCTAGGGCCTGTGCCGAAAGTGGCGCCTGCCGGGCGACGCCTGGCACGCTCCCCCACTGCCTTAAGGGCGTGGGAGGTGCCCCCACTCGCCGCACCGGGCGAAAGCCCAAGTACGTCCAGTACGAGGACTTCCACCCGGCACGCCGAGAGCACGCTCCCCCACGCTCGAACCCGAGCTCGCGCGGGGGACCCCCATCGCCGCCGCCCGGCCCGCCCTCCGGGCGGACGACGCCACCTTCGGCACAGGCCCTAGGCGAAGTGATCCCGTACGAGCGACTGCGTCGTCGGCAGGTCCTTGTTGATCAACGCGTCGAGGAGCGCGGTGTGTTCGGCGGCGTTCGCCGTCAGGGCGGCGCGGCGGCGGGAGGCGGGGCCGGTGATGAGGGGCCACTGGGCGCGTCGGTGCAGGTCGTCGGCGATCCGTACGAGCTGCTCGTTGCCGGAGAGGGCGAGCACCGCGCGGTGGAAGGCGCGGTCGGACTCGACGTAGGTGGCCCGGCAGCCGGTGGACGCGGCCCGCGCCGTCGCCTCGGCGAGCGGGCGCAACTCCGCCCAGCGCTCGGCGGGCACGCTACGGGCCAGCCGCTGCATCACGGGCGCCTCGAGCAGCACCCGGATCTCGGCAAGCTCGGCCAACTCCCGCGCCCCACGCTCGACAACGCGGAACCCCCGGTTCGGCACCACCTCCACGGCCCCCTCGACCGCGAGCTGCTGCATGGCTTCGCGTACGGGAGTCGCGGAGACTCCGAAGCGCTCGCCGAGCACGGGAGCGGAGTAGACCTCGCCGGGCGCGAGCTCTCCGCCCACCAGGGCAACGCGGAGGGCGTCGAGGATCTGGCCTCGGACGGAGGACCGCTGGACGACGGGGCGGGGGGCTGCCGCCCGGGGGGAGGGGATCGGGATCTCGCTGTGGGTGTGCTCGCCTCGGGCGGGAGCCGAGTGCGCATCCGCCGCCCCCTGCTGCGGGGGCACCCTGGCCGCCCCCGTCCTCGGGCGGGCGTCCGCCGCCGGGCGCGCCTGCGCCGACGTATCCCCCGCATCCCCGGCGGAGCCGCTCGCAGAACGATCCGTACCCCCGGTGGAGCCGTGCGCGTCACGCTGGCCGGCCTGGTTCACGGGGGCCTCCTCCGGAGTTGGCGGTACTTGTGGTCATTGCGGGTGATGTGGCCGTACGTCCTGCACGATAGGCGGAGCGAGCGGCAGTTCAAACCTCGAACACATCGGCTAAGGTAAGCCTTACCTGTAAACGAGCGTGATCGGTGGTCTTTATATGTCCGTTCCCGCCCAGGCCGCAGCCTCGCCCGCCACCCCCGCAAGCCCTACACACTCAGTTATCACGGAGGCGTACAACCACCTGGCCAAGGCGTATCCCTACCTGGGCATCACGGAACTCGGCCCCGAGGAACCGGCCCCGCAGGGCGACGGCTGGGTCGCCGTCGACGGGCTCGCGGCGGGCGGACCCGACCTCGACGCGTTCCTCGCGTGGGACGAGACACAGACGCTCAAGGACTACGGACAGCAGGCCCGCCCCGACGTCATCGCCAGCTTCGGCCTGCACCGGTACGCCTGGCCGGCCTGCCTGCTGTTCACGGTGCCGTGGTTCCTGCTGCGCCGCGTGCCCCGTTTCCCCGTGGAGCACGTCTCCTACCAGCGCGAGCTCGGCCGCATGACGGTGCGGGTCGGCGAGTTCGCCTGCTTGCCGGACGACCCGGCGGCCACGCTGCCCGGCGCCCGCGTCGTACCGGACGAGGAGACCCTGCGCACGGAGGTACGGGCGGCCGTCGCCGAGCACCTGGAGCCTGTACTCGGCGGCTTCGGTCCCCGGATGCGCCGCCGTGGCCGCGCCCTGTGGGGCACGGTGACCGACGACCTGGTCGAGAGCCTCCACTACATCGGCCAGCAACTCGGCGAGGAGCCGCGCGTGATGGCCGAGTTGGACCTGCTGCTCCCGGGCACGACCCGCCCGTACGTCGGCACGCCCGCCTTCCGCGAACTGACCGGCCCAAGCGGCGAGTCGCTGTCCACCCGCGACCGGGCCAGCTGCTGCTTCTTCTACACCCTGGAACCCGAGGACACCTGCGCCAACTGCCCCCGCAACAGCGAGGCGGTACGCATCGAGAAGCTGACGGCGGCAGCGGCCGGCTGACGGCCTGCGCGGCAATCGGCAAGTCTGCAAGTCTGCAAGTCGACTGCCGCCACAGTCTGTTGAACGTCTGAACGTCGCCTCGCAGATTACGGGCGATTCACAATTTCCTCACTTGCCGCAGGAACTATCCGTTGAACCACCCGTAAGGGTAATCTTATTCGTACTCGACTCTCGTCCCTCGCGTGGCAGTTCGAGCAGAACGTCGCCCTGCGCATCCCCTTGCACTCCCTTGGCGGCCTCTTGCGCCGAAACCCTCTGAGGGCCGACGGGATTGGGCCACTATGGCGGGCGTTACGCCCTATCCCAATGCAAGGGACCCCAGATGAGACTGACCGACATATCGCTTAACTGGCTGCTTCCGGGCGCCGTACTGCTCCTGGGCATGCTGGCGGCGGTTGCGGTGCTCGCGCGCGGCAAGCGCGCCGGGGAGAAAGCAGCAGAAGCGGACGACTCTTGGGAACGCAGCGAAGAGCGACGCCGGCGCAAGGAGGCCATCTACGGCACCGCCTCCTATGTGCTGCTGTTCTGCTGCGCCGCGGTCGCCGCAGCGCTCTCCTTCCACGGACTGGTCGGCTTCGGTGAGCAGAACCTGAATCTCTCCGGCGGCTGGCAGTACCTCGTTCCGTTCGGCCTGGACGGCGCCGCGATGTTCTGCTCGGTACTCGCGGTACGCGAGGCCAGCCACGGAGACGCGGCCCTCGGTTCCCGGATACTTGTGTGGACGTTCGCGGCCGCTGCCGCCTGGTTCAACTGGGTGCACGCCCCCCGGGGCGCCGGCCACGCGGGCGCCCCGCACTTCTTCGCCGGCATGTCGCTGTCGGCCGCGGTGCTGTTCGACCGGGCACTGAAGCAGACCCGCCGGGCGGCGCTGCGCGAGCAGGGCCTGGTGCCCCGCCCGCTGCCGCAGATCCGGATCGTCCGCTGGCTGCGCGCTCCCCGTGAGACCTACGGCGCCTGGTCGCTGATGCTCCTCGAAGGTGTGCGCAGCCTGGACGAGGCGGTCGAGGAAGTGCGCGAGGACAAGCGGCAGAAGGAGACGAACCG
Source organism: Streptomyces pseudoechinosporeus (assembly GCF_054783935.1). Lineage (NCBI taxonomy): Bacteria > Bacillati > Actinomycetota > Actinomycetes > Kitasatosporales > Streptomycetaceae > Streptomyces > Streptomyces pseudoechinosporeus. The sequence goes on along the minus strand of NZ_BAAGPS010000011.1, from coordinate 129,547 downwards.
GCAGCGCCGGCGCGACCAGGAGCGGCTGGACCGGGCCCGTATCAAGGCGCTCACCCGTGGCCACCGCGGACTGATCGGGCGCGGCGGCAGGCAGGTCGAGGTGCAGGCCGTGCAAGCCGCCGCGGCCCCCGCCCAGGTGACCGCGGAGCCTGCCATATCGACGCCGGAACCACTGCCCATGCGCGCCGCCCGTCCCTCCCTCGCCCCCGTTAGAAGCGGTGCCGAGCCGGTCACCGTCGACCTCACGGCCGAGGACGACACGATGGCTCTGCCGCGGCTGGACTCCTTGGAGCGCAAGCTCAAGGACCTGGAGCAGCAGTTCGGCTGAGGATTGATGCTCCCTTTAGGCTCTCCCCCACCTTGTGGCCTTACTTTTGTACGGCGGCGTGGCCTGCTCAACTAGGCCGCGCCGCCGTTCAGTTCGAACCACACCGCCTTGCCCACGCCGTGTGGCCGTACGCCCCACTCGTCCGCGAGTGACTGCACGAGCACCAGGCCCCGGCCATGCGTACCCTCGTCGGCGTTCGCCGGCTGCAGACTCGGCTTGCGGCCCAGGAAGTCCCGTACCTCCACCCGGAGTCCGCTCGGGCCGACGGTGGCCGTGAGCACCGCGTCGCTGTCGGTGTGGACGAGGGCGTTGGTGACGAGTTCGCTGGTCAGCAGTTCCGCTATCTCGGATCTTCCGGGCCTCCCCCAGCGGGAGAGCAACTCCCGCAGCGCTCTGCGCACTTCGGGCACGGCCCGCAGATCGGCCCGCCGCAGCCTGCGCCTGAGCTGCGGACCATCCTGCCGACCCGTCGCGCCGTCCGCCGATTCCTCCGCTGTCTGCACCGTCTTCGCCGAGAAGGCCCCGGATACCACGGGACCGCCTCCTCGTGCCTGCCTCTTCATGACCCCCGCCCGCACGTCGTTGTCGCCCCCTCCTGCTCGAACACGTACACGGAATGCATGCCCCGCCCGGCACGCGCCAGTCATGCCGAATGGTCAACTACCTGCGATACGGCCACGGGTTCCCCGTACCGGAGGGGATAAGCCGGAGGATGAGCCGCGGATGAGCCGGGAGGAGTCAGTCGCCCCCCCCCGGTCGCACGATCACTCCTCCCAGACCGCCGCCGCCGTGCGGTCGTCGGCGTATCCCTTGACCCTTACCTGGATGTCGGCGAGGAAGGCCGCAAGGCCCGGTGGCTCGGTGTCCGTCCAGCGGTCCGTCAGTTGGTGGGCGAGTTCGGGTTCGCCGCGGAGCGGTTCGGCCAGGCCGCCCGTGCACAGGAGCAGCGCATCGCCGGGGCGAGCGACGGAGGCGCGGAAGCGGAAGGGCGGGCGGGGCGGTTGGGGGGCGGGCTCATAGGGGCTCGGGGGTGTCGTGATGCCGAGGTCCATGGTGAGCCGGTCGCCCTCGGGGGTCTCGGAGGGCGGCGAGCCGAAGCCGACCACGGCCTCGCCGGTGGTCTCGGCGACCCGCGGCTCGATGTCCTGCCATTCGCCGTCGCGCAGCCGGAACAGACCGCCCGCGCCGACGCCGAAGAAGACGCGCGTACGGCACTCGGGGTCGGCGGGGAGCAGCAGGCAGCGCAGACTCGCCGTGTACTCCTCCGGGTCGATGCCCTGCTCGGCGGCGGTGGCCCGGAGTTTGCCCAGGCTGCGGTCGGTGAGCCGGTGCAGCCCGGATTTGAGGTCGCCGCGCCGGGCCGCCCTGATGTCCTCGACCAGCCGGGCGTGACTGCGGCCCACGGCCCGCCCGATCCACTGGCAGACCTCGGCGGCGGCCCGGTGCGCGCCGGGAGTGGCCCGCGCTCCGGTCGCCATGGCGACGAGTACCAGCGCCTGCTCCCCCGTCCCGAACCGCGCGGTCAGCAACGAGTCCCGCCGCGGCTCGCCCCGGTACCGCGCGGAGTCCCCGCGCACGGAAGCGGCCCGCAGCGTGGAGGTCCCGTAATGCGCCCCGTCCAGCACGGTGTCGGCGACCAGGTCGTCGAGATCGTCGGGGTCCGCGGGCGGAAGGGCGGTGGGTTCGGGGTCGTAGGTGGGCGGGCCGGAGCCTACGTAGTCGACGGTGGGTGTGGCGGGGATGTGGGGGGCGTACAGCGTGTCCGAGGAGGTCGCTGACGGGACGTCGGACGGGGTGTCGTCGGACGGGGTGCCTGGAGGGGCGTCGATCAATGTGGCGGGGCCGCCGGCCGGTGGCTCCGCCCCCTGGTCGTACGGGGCATCCGCCGGGGCATCGGCCCGCTCGGCCGCGGCGGAGGCGGAAGCGACCGGCGCCGCCCCCGGCGTCTCCGTGGACGTATCGCCGCCGGACACCTCCGTACGGAATCCCGACGGCTTGGGACCCGGTGGAAAGGAGGCCGGCCCCGGCGGTTCAGGAGGCGGCGCCTCCCAGGGCGCCCGCTGCCGCTGGAGCCCACTGCGCCGCAACGCGTCGGCGCCCGGCGGCACCGAGGGCGGCGGCCCCGAGGCCGACGGTTTCGCGGGCGCGCCTCCGCCGGACGGACCCTGTCGCGGAACAGCTCCGACCGTTCCCGCCGCCGAGGCGAACCGGTCGTCGAGGGAGTCGGCCGCGGCCGCTGGTCCCGTGTCCTCGGTGGAGTCGTCGTACAACTGCCGCCACCAGTCGTCGTCATGACCGGTGGGCGTCTCCCCCTGCTGGCTCATGCCCCCAATTGTCCACTGGACGGGCCGGATGAAAACGGTGCATCCGGAAAAACCGGCCCGTGGCGCGGATGCCGTACGGCAGTTGACGCCACAGTGACGCAACCGTGGCAGAGAAGCGGGCGGTACGGGAATGATGTACCTGGGGGTAACTTCCCAGGGGTAGCTGGGGGAAGGTTGCGCCGTGGCCGTTTTCCGCCACGGCCGGTCATCGAGGAGGGGCGTCGCCGGATGCTGGGAGCGATCGGTCTGGACGAGACGCATGAGTCGGCGTACCGGGCACTGGTGTCCGTGGGCGCCGCCGACGTGCCGGACCTCGCGCGGCGGCTCACGCTCGGCGAGTACGACACGGAGCGGGCGCTGCGTCGACTGGAGCGGCACGGGCTCGCGGCCAAGTCCTCGGCCCGGCCGGGGCGTTGGGTGGCGGCGCCGCCCGGGGTCGCCCTCGGCGCGCTGCTCACCCAGCGACGTCAAGAGCTGGAGAAGGCGGAGCTGGCGGCGGCGCGGCTCGCCGAGGAGTACCGCGCGCAGGCCGCCGAGCCCGCCGGGCACGACCTGGTCGAGGTGGTGACGGGCGCGGCGGCGGTCTCGCAGCGGCTGCTGCAACTCCGGCTCGGTGCGCGCGAGGAGGTGTGCGTGCTGGCCACCGCCGACGCGACCGGCGTCACGGGGGCGGAGCACGACGCGGAGGGAAAGGCCGCCCGCTACCGCGTGGTCGTCGAGCGCGCCATGCTGCACCGCCCCACCGGCATCACCGAACTGTCCGATCTGTCCGAGGCGCTCGGCCGCGACGAACGGATACGGGTCGTGGACCAGGTGCCGACCCAGCTCGTGATCGCCGACCGGACGCTCGCCATGGTGCCGCCGGCCTCGGGCGCCCTCGAACCCGCCGCACTCGTGGTGCACGCGAGCGGGCTGCTCGCCTCGCTGTCGGCGTTATTCGAATCGGTGTGGCGGGACGCGCTCCCGTTACGCCTCGGCGCGGCCGGCACGCTCACCGAGCAGGAGCCGGACGGACCCGACACCGCCGACCTGGAGATCCTCTCCCTGCTCCTCGCCGGACTGACCGACGCGAGCGTGGCAAAGCAACTCGACCTGGGCCTGCGGACCGTACAGCGCCGGGTGAAACGCCTCATGGAACTGACGGGCGTGACCACGCGACTCCAGCTCGGCTGGCATGCGTACGAGCGGGGCTGGGTCGCCCGGGAGCGCGAGGACTGAGCGACCCCTGACACACCACCGCCTCTAACACAGCGGCTAACACATCGGATCTCTCCCGACTTATTGACGACCTCTCGCGCCATCTCTAACTTGCGCCCTGGGATAGCTCCGATGAATCCACTCACATCCGTGTGTCCTGCGAGCCGCCAGGAGGCGCCATGCCCAGCCCGTCCAGCCGTCGTTCCAGCCGCCCGTCCAGACGTACCGTGCTCGCCACCGGCTCCGCGCTCGGCGGGACACTGCTCGCGGGCGGCCTGCCCGCACCGGCCACGGCGGCTTCCGGCTCAGCGACCCCCGGAGCCGACCCGCACCACTCCTCCGACCCCTGGCGTACCATCCTCGACGACGCCGACCTGGTCTGGCGGCGGATGCCGAAGACCTGGTACGAGGGCCCGTTCCTCGGCAACGGCTTCCTGGGATCCGGCATCTACGCCGAACCGGGCATGGAGACCAAGGCCGTCCGCTTCAACGTGCAGCACTCCGAAGTCCAGGACCACCGCCCGGAGTTCGGCTCGCTCTTCGGGCTCGCGCGGCTGCCGATCGGCCACTTCACCCTGGAACCGGTGGGCACGATCACCGGCCTGGACTGGCGCCTCGGCCTGCGCGACGCCGAACTGACCGGCACACTCACCACCGACAAGGGCACCCTCACCCTCCGCGCCCTGGTACACAACTCCCGCTCCGTACTGGCCGTAGAGGTGACGCCGAGCGAGGGCGAGCGCGACTTCACGTGGGTGTTCCACCCGGCGGAGGCGATCAGCCCGCGCGCCGCGTTCCGGCCGCTGCCGGGGGGGTACGCGGCCAACCCGCCCGCCGAGACCGGGGAACACGACGGCATCTCCACCGCCGTACAACCGCTGCTGTCCGGCGGTCAGCATGTCACCGCGTGGCGGGAGCGCACCCGGGGCCGTACGCGGACGCTGTACGCGCATGTCGCGCACTCGTACCCGAAGTCGACGGCGCTCAGCCGGGCCCTGGCCGCCGTCCGCAGCGCCTCTCAACTCCCGTACGATCTCCTGGCGGTAGCGCATCGTGCCTGGTGGCGGGCCTTCTACCGGAAGAGCTTCCTCTCGCTGCCCGACGCGCGCATCCAGCGCTTTTACTGGATCCAGCTCTACAAGACGGCGTCCGCGGCCCGTCGCGACGCGCCCGTGATGGCCACCTGCGGCCCGTGGGTGGAGTCCACGCCGTGGCCGGCGACCTGGTGGAACCTGAACGTGCAGCTGGAGTACTGGCTGATCCACGGCTCCAACCACCTCGAACTCGACGCCGTGACAAGGGCGTTGAGCGAGTTCCGCGACAACCTCACCGCCGAGATGGCGCCCGCGTACCGCGCCGACTCCCTCGGCATCCCGCGCACCACCGACGCCTCGCTGGTCAACGGCGGCGCCACGAACCCCGTACTGGGCTACGGCGTCGGCATCCCGGGCCAGGACCCGCCGACCCCCGAGACCGGCAACCTCACCTGGGCCCTGCACAACGTCTGGCTCAGCTACCGCCACACCATGGACGAGTCGATCCTCCGCGACGTCCTCTTCCCCCTCCTCCGCAAGGCCATCAACTACTACCTGCACTTCCTGGAGCCGGGCACGGACGGCAAGCTGCATCTTCCGGCCACCTTCTCACCGGAGTACGGCGGCAACTCGCGGGACTGCAACTACGACCTGATGCTGCTGACATGGGGCTGTCGTACGCTGCTGGAGTCGGCCGAACTCTTCGGCATCGACGACGAGTTGGCGCCGCGCTGGCGCGAGGTGCTGGCCCGGCGGGCCGCGTATCCGACCGACGAGAACGGCTTCATGATCGGCGCGGACATCCCCTTCGCGAAGTCGCACCGCCACTACTCGCATCTGCTGGCGGTGTATCCGCTGTACGAGTTGACGGGCCGTACGCCGGACGAAAAGGCCCTGATCGAGAGGTCGTTGGCCCACTGGGTCGGCTTCGAAGGCGCCCTCCAGGGCTATACGTTCACGGGCGCGGCCTCGATGTCGGCGCTACTCGGCAAGGGCGAGGACGCGCTCACGTACCTCGGCCAGCTCATGTCCCGCTTCATCCAGCCCAACACCATGTACAAGGAGACCGGCCCGGTCATCGAGACTCCGCTGTCGGCCGCCCAGTCCCTGCACGACATGGTCTGCCAGTCCTGGGGCGGCATCATCCGCATCTTTCCGGCACTCCCCGCGGCATGGGCGGACCTGACGGTCCACAACTTCCGTACGCAGGGGGCGTTTCTGCTCAGCGCGGTACGCGAGGGCGGTGCGACCCGCTGGGTCCGGCTGGTCAGCGAGGCGGGCGCCCCGTGCGTCGTACGGCATGGCATTGCGGGCGCGATCGACGTACGGGACGGCCGGGGACGCCCGCTGCGGTACGAGCCGGTGGGTGACGGCGTGATCCAAGTCCCCCTGCGCAAGGGCGAGTCGGCGCTCATCACCGCCAAGGGTGACCGTCCGGACCTGCGGATCGCCCCCGTCGAGCCGAACGAGGAGGCGCCGCGCTGGGGGCTGGCGGAGTGATCCCTGGGATGTGCTGGCCGGCGGCCTCCAGGTGCCGCAGGGCATAGGAGCGCCAGGGTCGCCAGGTGTCGGGAACGGGTTCGCCTGGCGGGGCCACGTCCGGGTCGCCGAGGGCGCGGGCGCGGATGGCGGCCACGGTGCGGGGATCGATGCCGGGCAGCGCGAGCAGGGCCTCCTGCGCGTCGTCGCGATCGGCGCCCGCGTCGAGCCGCAGGCGGCCGTCGGCGAGAGCGGTGGCGAGGGCGCCGAGGGTGCCGTCCGGTTCGGTCTCAGCGAGGGCGGCTGGCTCGGGAAAGACATGCGTGAGCGACCCACAGGGCGCGTCCAGCGCCTTCCCGTACACCCGCACCAGCCGCTCGGCCTCACTCCGGCCCACCACCGCGCGCACCGCCAGCTCCTCCGGATCGGCGGCACCGGGCGAGCGCAGCCCCGGCCGAGCGGCCACCAGCGGCGCCAGGAGGGGATCGGCGGCGAGCCGTTCGTCCACGGCGTACGGATCGGCGTCGAGATCGAAGAGGCGGCGCAACCGCTGTACGGCGGTAGTGAGGTCGCGGAGGTCGGTGAGGTGGAGCCGGGCGTCCAGCCAGCCGCCGGGGCGGGGCTCGGTGGAGCGGGACTTGGTGGGTCGGGACTCGCTGACGGCGACGATTCCGGTGCCGTACGGGAGGCGCAGCGTGCGGCGGTAGGTACGGGAACCCGGGGCTCCGACCACCTCCTCGATGCCGGGTACGGCCTCGGCGGCGAGCAGGTCGAAGACGGCGGCGGCCTGGTACGGGCCGCGGTGCGCGAGGCGCAGCGGGATGCCGGCGGACGGGGTGGCGGCCGCCCGGCGGGAGGCGGCACCGCGTCCGCGGGGCGCGGCGGCGCGCAGTTCGCTGGGCGTCAAGGCGTACACCGTACGGATCGTGTCGTTGAACTGCCGTACGCTCGCGAACCCGGCCGCGAAGGCGATCTGCGTGATCGGCAGCTCCGTGGTCTGCAGCAGCACCCGCGCGGTGTGCGCCCGCTGGGCCCGCGCCAGTGCCACCGGGCCCGCGCCCAGCTCCGCGGTGAGCTGCCGCTGCACCTGCCGCGCGCTGTACCCGAGCCGCACGGCGAGCCCGGCGACGCCCTCGCGGTCCACGACCCCGTCGCCGATCATGCGCATGGTCCGCCCCACGACGTCCGCGCGCACGTTCCACTCGGCGGAACCGGGCACGGCGTCGGGCCGACACCTCCGGCACGCCCGAAAGCCCTCGCTCTGCGCCGCGGCGGCCGTCGCGTAGAACCGCACGTTCCGCCGCTTGGGCGTCACCGCCGGGCAACTCGGCCGACAGTAGATCCCAGTCGTCTCGACGGCGAAGAAGAACTCCCCATCAAACCGAGCGTCCCTGCTCCGCACGGCTTCGTACCTGGTCTCTTCGTCAATCACACTCCCAGTCTGCGCCCCCGCCGACCACCGGACTGGCGGAATTCGGACACGACGTTGCGCCCCGAAGGGGCGCGGGGCTGTATCAAT
>NZ_BAAGPS010000011.1:0-121634 GCF_054783935.1 Streptomyces pseudoechinosporeus | reverse complement strand
TCAATTTGCGGCTCCGCCGCGTGGGCGCGCCCAGCCACAACGGCCCGCAGCCGAGCTACGACCTCTCAAGGGGGGCCTGGGGGCGCAGCCCCCTCACGCGGCGGAGCCGCAAATTGATACAGCCGGGAAGGGGCGGGGCTGGGGAAAGAAAACCCTCCCCCACGCACCCACCCGCCAAGGCTCAGCGCCAGCGCCCCCGCTTCACCTCCATCGCGGCCCGCCCCTCGGCCCCCCGCCGCTTCCACTCCTTCCGAAGCTCCGCCCGAGCCCGCGCATCCGTCTTGGCAACGATCCGCTGGTTCTCGCGCAACAGCTTGCGATAGCTGTCGAGACGGCGCTCCGGCAGCACACCCGACTCGACGGCATCCAACACCGCACACCCCGGCTCAGCCACATGCGCACAGTCATGAAAACGGCAGCGCGCGGCAAGCTCCTCGATCTCCGAGAACACCTGCCCGACCCCGCCCTCGGCATCGAAAAGCCCTACACCCCGCAGCCCGGGCGTATCGATGAGAACGCCACCGCCGGGCAGCACGAGGAGGTTGCGGGTCGTGGTCGTATGCCGCCCCTTCCCGTCCATGTCACGCGTGGCCTGGACCGACATCACCTCTTCGCCGAGGAGGGCGTTGGCGAGAGTCGACTTACCGGCGCCCGACTGCCCGAGCAGCACAGACGTACCCCCGGAGACAACCGCGGCAAGGACATCGAGACCGTCCCCCACCGTGGAACTGACCGGCAGCACCGCCACACCCGGCGCGGTGGTCTCCACGTCCTGCACCAGATGCGACAGCGTCACGCCATCGGGCACGAGGTCCGCCTTGGTCAGCACGACCAGCGGCTGCGCCCCCGACTCCCAGGAGAGTGCCGACTTATGCAGCAGGGCCTCGCCACTCGAACAGGACATGGCAAGCGCCAGGAACCGCTCGATCCGCGCGAGGTCCAGTTCGACCGCGAGCGACACGCAGATGACGACGAAATCGATGTTAGTGGCCAGCACCTGGCCCTCGGAACGCTTGGACGACGTCGAGCGCACGAACGCGGTGCGGCGCGGCAGCAGCGTCCGCACGTAGCGCGGATCGCCGCCATCAGGATCGACGGCGACCCAGTCCCCCGTGCACACGACCTTCATCGGGTCACGGGGGACGACGAACTCGGTGTCGGCACGGACGATGCCGGCCGAGGTGATGACGTCGCACAGGCCGCGGTCGACACGTACGACACGACCGGGCAGCAGCCCCTGCCCGGCATACGGGGCGAACTCGGCCTCCCAGTTCGCATCCCAGCCGTACGGCACGAGCGGATGCGAGGAAGACGAGGACGAATCCAGGAGAGAAGAGAAAGACAAGGGGTGACCCTTCACGAGGGTGGCCCCGGCACCGCGCTCACAGGCACGGGAGAAGAAAGGTCAGCCGGAGGCCACGGAAGTGGACTTGATGAACTTCCGGATGCGGGCAGCGCCCATCTCAAAGACAGCCATCGGTCACACCTCCTGCTCTTCACTCGGCCGACGGCGGCAGCCACCGGCTACCGCGCGATTCGCACCCACCATAGAGGCGTACGCCCTCGGGCGCCACGGAATATGGATCCCCTCGCCCGCATCGCGGGACTGGTATCGAAGATGCCATTGATGGAGTGGTGTATCGACGACCACCGCCTGGCTCGTGTCAGGGCCTCAGTTGGTGAGATCGGCGGGCCGCCACGGTGCCTATGCTGACGCGCATGGAGCGGGAGTTGGAGATTCCGTTGACCGGGGGCCGGATCACAAAGGGAGTCGTCCGTGTCGGGGACACGGTGCGATGGCCGGTCGGGCCGCACTCGCCGTTCGTGCACCGGCTGCTCCGGCTTCTGGAGGACGTCGGCTTCGACGCCGTGCCAAGGCTGCTCGGAACCGATGCCAAGGGCCGCGAGATCGTCAGCTTCCAGCACGGTGAAGCCCGGACCGCCTTCCGGGCCCGTGACTGGTCGCCCGCCCAGATCACCGCCGCGGCGCAGCTGTTGCGCCGACTGCGCGACGCGACCGCCGGCATGCCGATCGCGGGTAGCGAGGAGACGGTGTGTCACAACGATTTCTCCCCGCTCAACGTCACCTTCGTCGACGGCCTTCCTGTCTCCGCCTTCGACTTCGACCAGGCCACCCCCGGCCCCCGCACGCGTGACCTCGCCTACGCCGCCTGGCTGTGGCTGCTCGACGCCGACATCGCCGATCATCTCGACCGCCGGCTGGCCCTCTTGCGCACCTTCCTCGATGTGTACGGGTTCGAGGACGAGTGCCGTCAGGGCTTCGGCGGGTGCATCGTTGCCCGGGTCGAGGCCGAGCGCGACGTTCATGAACGTGCCGGACGCGTCGCCGGCCCCGGGTCTTGGCTGCACCATGAGGTCGCCTGGCTGAGGGAACACGCCGACGCCATCGACCGGAGTTTGGAAAGCAGCAGCTGACGATGCCCCAAAGCGGCTCTCAAAGCATGGATGCCGCTCGCCAGGGCTGTGGTTTCTCACAGCGCCAGGTGGTCGAGCCAGTTGGCCGGGGGACGTCGGCGTGCTGGCTTTCGTCCGGACCGTCATGGAACGTGGAGAGCCACACCGCCAAGCAGGCCGCTCGTTCTGCCGCGATCACAAAGGCCCGGTGGTCCTGCTTGACCATCCCGGTCCGGGCGGTGTTCACCACGGCGTCGAATCGAACGGTACGTCGCTCATGGAGCGGGATCGTGTCAGAGCACTCGGGTCAGGGAAAGTGATCACTCCGGACCCGATGACACCAGCTCCCTGAACCAATCGCTCGATCGGGCCGGTTCAGGGTGGGTGTTCTCCGTAGGGTGCCTGGCATGGACATCACCTTCCGGCGCCTCCATGCCACCGATAACGAGTCTTTGGTCAGTTTTCTTACCGAAGAGATCTGGCCGTTCCACAGCATCAGCCACGTGGACCACGAAACGGCACGTCAGTGGATCGCTGAGAGGCGCTTCGACAGCGAAGAGAACCGGAGCTTCTGGATCGTCGCCGACGAGAAAACTACTGGTCTGCTCCGGCTCACGGACCTGCAGGACGACACACCCATGTTCGATCTACGGATCCGAGCCGAACATCGGGGGCACGGCATCGGAGCCCACGCGGTGACCTGGCTGACGCGCTACCTGTTCGAGGAATTCCCGGAGGCGCACCGCATCGAAGGCACCACCCGGCATGACAACCAGCCGATGCAGCGCGTCTTCCTGCAGTGCGGCTATGCCAAGGAAGCGCACTACCGGGACGCCTGGCCGACCCAGGACGGGGCGTCCCATGACGCCGTCGGTTACGCGATCCTGCGTCGCGACTGGCAGGCCGGGATTGTAACCCCTGTCCACTGGAACGACGAGTAGTTCACTTGGGTTTGGCGTGAAGAGGGTGCCCGGAGTTCGGAATTACCAATTCCGGGAACAGGCACCCTTGCTGCTTCCATAAATTCTGTTTTACCGTCTCCGCGACCACTAACGCCATCACTCTGGAGGTCGGCATGGACGAAAAACTCACAGAGAGCGCTTCGGAGCAGGAATTTCCTGAGATTGAGGTACGGGTTTCCTCGGTGACCGACCGGGCTCGCGCGACCTTTGCCAAGACGCATCACCGCCCGGCGGTGCCGGACTTCAGCCAGATGTTCGCCGGCTCCGAGAAGTAACCTCCGCATTCTGCGCGCATCGGGGCTGACTGCTTCGATGCGCGCAGATGTGGTGTGCGCTTCTCTGCCCGTAAGTTTCTCGCTTGCCGAAAGTAGGGGGTCTTGGAGGAAGTGGCGCGACATGCTTCGGAACTCGGCCGGGCGTTAGCAGATGAACTCGGCCCTGACTTTGCGGCGAAACAGCTCGGAACCGAGGTGGTATTCAAGCACCTGGACCCAGAGCTGGTGCAGCGGCACTTCTCCTGGGCGGAACTGAACGAGATCCTCACCCGCGGTCGTGTGGAGCCGGCGGAGATGACCTTGTACGCCGAGGGCAAGCATCTCCCCGAGCACGAGTACATGGTGACCCGGGCGGGCCACCGGGTGGTGGATCTGACGCAGGTCTTCTCTCTCATGCGGTCCGGTGCCAGCCTCATCATCGACTCACTGGACCGGATCCACCCCGCTGTCAGGTCCGTAACCGACGACGTCATGCGCATCGTCGGCGAGAGCACCTCCTGCAACATGTTCGTCACCTTCGACGACTCACGGGCATTCGACAGCCACTACGACGAGGTGGACACCTTCGTCATCCAGGTCATCGGCACCAAGAGCTGGCAGGTGCACGGGCCGTCGGAGGAACATCCGCTGCCGGAGTACGGCGACAGCGATCCGCGCCACTGCCCAAAGGCCGTGCTGTTCGAGAAGACGCTGGAGCCGGGGGATGTGATCCATGTACCACGCGGCTGGTGGCACACCGTGCGTGGCGGCGGCGCATCGAGCCTCCACCTGACCTTCGCGCTCGCCCGACCCACCGGCTACGACTGGCTGAGGTGGGTGGCCCACCAGGCCCTGCACCGCGTCCAGGTACGGGAGAACCTTGCCAGGGCAGCAACAGCAGAGGAGCAGCAGGCTCAGGCCGAGCGGCTCGTCGCGGCCTTCGTGAACGAGGCGAAGAACCTCACTGTGCAGGACTTCTTCGACGCCGAGCGGCGAGGGGCCGGCGGCCGCGACGGCGCCGGCTTGCCCTGGGACGTGCTGAACACGCGGCCGTCCGCCGACTCGATCGTCGAGCTCGCCACGGTTCTGCCCCCTTTGCTCGACATCCGGGACGAGCAGACGGTGCTCACTGCCCGCAACCAGGAGTTTGCGCTCCCCGTCGCTCACCATGCGGCGTGCGAAGTGCTCGTGCGGGAACGCCGGATCAGCGTCGGAGAGCTGGCCGAGCGCTCGAGCACTCCCGTGGCGGCTGTGTCGGTTCTCGTCTCCGCACTGCTGAGAGCCCGCCTGGTCACTGTCACCGACCGCCTGGCACAGCAGGCCGACGGGTGGCGGGCCTCATGACGGACGTTGTCATCCGGCCCGGCGCAGGAGCCCTGGGGCTGCCTGCTGTCGACGTCGACGTCGTGGCCTCGGAAGCGCTGGCCGCCGACGCTGTGATCCTGGGGCTGCCGTTCGACGCCGGAGTGCCGGGGGTGCCTGGTCAGCGTCATGGCCCGGAAATCTTCCGCAAGCTCTCTCCGGGACATGACTGGAAGGTGGACGACGACGGTGCTCTGGGTGGGCTGCTCGACCCCCTGACCGGCGGGCCCGTGCTGGCCGGCCGCCGAGTGTTCGACCTCGGCGACCTCGGAGGGGTGCCGATCGACCCGCGCGTGGAAAGAAGCGCGTACTACCGGACGCTGACCGGCCTCACGCGCCGGCTCACCAGGACCGGAGCGATCCCCGTGTTCATCGGAGGGGACCACAGCCTCTCCGCTCCGGTCGGAGTGGGGCTGGCAGCGGAGCACGGACCGGTGCACATCGTCTGCTTCGACGCCCACTGCGACTTCAGCAGCCGGCCGATGCCCGACCTCGCCGACATCACCCACGCCGACTTCCTCGGGCACCTGCTGCAGACCGGAGCGGCCACGGGGTGCGAGTTGTACGGCGTACGGACGTACCTGCCGGCTTCCTGCGGCCCGTTGCCCAAGACCCTGCGGTGCGCCTACGAGTACGGCTTCACAGAACCTGTCGACGACAACCCGACGTATCTCTCCATCGATCTCGACGTGATCGATCCCATGGAGTTCCCGGCGACCGGGCACCCCGAGGCAGGTGGTTACCGGCTGCGGGAACTGCTCGCCGCCGTGGAGCACGTCTGCCGTACGCGGCGCGTCGTCGCCGTGGACATCGTGGAGGCGCTTCAGGACGACCGGGAGAACCGTGCGACCAGCGCGACGATCTCGGCACTCGTCATGAGCTGCTTGCGAACGCTGCTGGACGATCACCAGGGACAGGTGAGGGAGAAGTGAGCATCCACGCGGGCGAACAACAGACAGGTCTCCTCGGCCTGCACGAGTGGCAGACCGACTTGATCGGAGAGACGGACCAGCCCGAATTCCGCGTGAACGGGTCGTCCGCCACCGGAGTCAACGTCGGGGAACAGGGCGTCACGATACGCAGGAACCAGGGCCTCACCTGGATCTACAAGATGTGGGAGAGCGACCGGCACGAAGGCCGATTCCACCTGTACGCACCCACTACCGGCAAAGTCCACACGATCAGTGCGCGGCAGGCGGAGTTGCTCAGGGCTTCGTCCTGGGAGGCGTCCGACCCGGTGGAGTGCGAAGGAGACGATGCGCCGGCGCTGCCCACCGCCGCCGAGCTTGCCGCACTCATCGAGTTGATCCGGCCCTTCGACGGGCCCGGCTGGGAGTTCCCCCGGCTGCCCGCGGACGCGCACATCGACAAGCCACGGGTGCGGGTCCTGATGCTCAACCCCACGGAACAGTGCAACATCCGCTGCACCTACTGCTACTACGGCGGCGCCTACCCGGGCACCCGCCCGCACCAGACGGCCTCCCCACAGGCGCACATGGTGAAGGCGGCGATCGACCTCTTCGTCACGGGCGAGGAGAAACTGGAGTCCGCGCAACGAGCCGTCTACTTCTTCGGTGGCGAGCCACTGCTGGCGTTCGACCAGCTGAAGGAGGCCGTGCTCGCTCTGGAGGAACGGAAGAAGGAGGTCGGCTCACGGCTGGAGAACCTCATCATCCAGGTCAACTCCAACGGCATGCTGCTGACCCCGAAGATCGTCGACTTCCTGGTCGAGCACGACATCTACCTCAACATCTCTGTCGACGGTCCCAACCACGACCGCTACCGGATCGACCGGCGCGGCAAGGGTACGCACGACCGGGTGCGGGAACGCACCGACTGGCTGGCCGAGAACTGGCCGGACTATTTCGCCTCACGTGTTGCCATCATCTGTGTTTTGTCGGCGCCGCTCGACGAGGCCGCCCTGTACCGGTACTTCGCCGGCTGGCCCACCGCACTCCGGGCCCTGGCCTGGGACTTCGACCTGCTGTTGCCCGGTGGCGAGAAGTCGTACGACGACTTCCGGCAGCTTTTCGACCAGCAGCTCCGGGTCTGGGACCTCTTCGTGGCCGCCCACGGACTGCCCGAGGGCGAGCGCGAACAGTCCGGCCGCTATCGCTTCGCCTTCAGCCACGGTTTCCTCCACCGCTCCTTCCACCGGGCTCTCAACCAACCGGAACGGGACGGCAGTTCCCGGCTGGGGCACCTGCTGGGTGTCCAGGTCATCCCGGGAAACGAGTACCTGGTTCTCGGCTCCGACGGCACGCTGTACTCCTCGTACGAGTACCAGTCCCCGGACTTCACCGTCGGCCACACGGACCGGGGTGTGGACCCGCGGGCCGGGGTCGAGCAGCTCGGCATGTTCCGCGACGCCGTACAGGCGAGCTCCTGCCGGACCTGCTGGGCGGCTCCCCTGTGCACGGTGACCGTGCCGGAGGCGCCCTTCCGCAGCGCGGACTCGGCCGAGACCGTCCGGGACAAGGCGACGGCGAAGCGGGCGCGCTGCATGTCCGAGCGGGAGAACCTGGAGCAGGGACTGCGGGCGCGGGCCGACATCACGCACGCTTTCGGCCCGGACGCGCTGCAGGGCCACCGCGAGGTCTGGGTCCAGCAGTCGCAGGAAGGCGGACGTGTTGACTACTTCCACGCCTGACATGTCCGACGCAATCGAGCGGTTGCGCGGCGACCGTCCTGCCGTCCTGCGCGGTACCGGCCTGGAATGGCCGGTGTACGCGGCACTGCAGGAGACACGGCTGCGGGAGCTCCGCGACCGCCCCGTGGAAGCGGAGTCCCCCGACCGCCGACCGGTGACCGTACGGTTCACAGAGGTCCTCGACGAGCTGCAGGCCGAGCGTCCGCGGGGACTGTACCTGCGTCACCAGCTCGTCTCGCAGTTCGAACCAGACCATTGGAATCTCGTCCCACGCGAGGTACGCCGGCTGAACTGGCTGCTGGCGCTCCCTGCCGACATCCGCCCGGACTGGGTGTGGCTGCTGATCGGCGGGCCCGGTACGAACTCCCCCTTGCACGTGGACACGATGGCGAGCGCGGCGTGGAACCTGCTCTGCTCAGGACGCAAGAAGTGGATCTTCCACTCGCCCGAGCGCGCCGAGGAGTGGCAGTTGCTGCCTCCGGGCTGCTGCGTCGCCGGGACGTACGGAGAGGACAGCATCGAGCTGGTGCAAGAACCGGGGGACATCGTGGTGACGCCCAGCGGGTGGGCCCATGAGGTGCACAACGTCACCGGCACCGTCTCCCTCACCGCCAATTTCATCAACGACGCGAACCTGGACTTCGCCAAGAGGTATTTCGAGGTGCTCGGGGACACCGCCAATCACGAAGTACTCAAGGCGGTCGGCGCGACGTTCGGGCGGCTGGGCAACGGGACCGCGAGCGTCTCCTCAGGGGGCGGAGGCCGGTGAGCCGGGATTCGCTGCCGTTCACGCTCCCTCCGGTGAGCCTGGGCACCTGGCAGCTGTGGGGCCCGGCGGCGAGCCGCGGTGTCCAGGGGGCCATCGAAGCCGGGTACCGCTGTATCGACACGGCAACCGGATACGACAACGAAGCAGCGGTGGGGGCCGGAATCCGCGCCAGCGGTATCGACCGCGGTGATGTCCTGATCGTCACCAAGTTCCCCGAAGAAGACGCCGGGCACGAGCGAGAGACCCTGCTGCGCAGCCTGGACCTGCTCGGCGTGGAGTACCTGGATCTCTGGCTCGTCCATGCGCCGCTCGACGCCGACGGGTCCCTGGCCATATGGGAGCGGTTCGCCGAGGCCCGGGAGGAGGGTCTTGTCCGGGCCATCGGCGTGAGCAACTTTCTGCCGGACCAGGTGGACGACCTCGTCGCGCGCTCCGGCATCGTTCCCGCGGTGAACCAGATCGCCTTCGGACCACGCCTCTTCGCCCCGGCCCTCGCCGCACACCACGCCGGTCTCGGGATCGTGACGCAGGGCCACAGCCCGTTCAGTGAGAACGACCTGGAGCACCCCGTTCTGCGAGCCACGGCCGAACGTCACGGTCGCAGCGTTCACCAGATCCTGCTGCGCTGGCACCTCGAACACGGCATTCCCGTAGTGGCCAAGTCGGCCTCACCCGCACATCTCACAGCGAACCTGGCGGCGACCGACTTCTCTCTCGCCCCCGACGCGGTCGCGGCGATCGACCGTATCGGCTCCGCGACGTGGGGAAGGACCGCCCCGTGAAAGTCCAGATGGAATCCGTACACCGCTCCTACCGTGTGCGGCGGCCACCGGCCGAGGGCGGACGCCTCGCCCGGCTCGTGCGCAGAGTCAGCAGCGAGGTGCCGGCACTGCACGGGATCGACCTCCGGATCGACGCCGGCGAGACGGTCGGCTACATCGGGCTCAACGGGGCAGGCAAGTCCACCACCATGAAGCTCATCGCCGGAATCCTCACACCGACCGCCGGCCGGGTCACGGTCGACGGCCGGGATCCGCACCGCGACCGACGGCGCCTCGCCACCGAACTCGGCTATCTCGCGGCGCAGCGCGCCAGCCTCTGGTGGGACCTTCCGGTCAAGGACTCCTACGAACTGATCGGGCGGGTCTACGACATCGAGCCCGCTGTCTTCCGCCGCCGGCAGGACCACCTCGTCTCACGCCTCGACATCGGACGACACCTCGACACCCCCGTACGTGAACTCTCGCTCGGCAACCGCACCCGCGCGGAGCTCGTGGGCACCCTGCTGCACGCACCGCGCCTGCTCCTGCTCGACGAACCGACCATCGGTCTCGACATCTTCGCCCGGGAGGCCATCTGCGACGTCCTGCGCGACACCCGGCAGGAACTCGCGCCGACCATCGTCATGGCCAGTCACGACCTGCGCGACGTGGAGGCCATCTGCGACCGGATCGTCCTGATCGACAACGGTCGGCTGATACACGACGGCAAGATCGACGAACTGCGCGCGCTCGGCGCGGGCCGGCGCAGGCTCGTGATCCAGCACGCGCCGGGCCATCAGTTGCCCACCGTTCCCGGTCTGACACGGACCGAGGCCCGGACCCTGACGGCCACCACCTACGAGTTCACACACGGAGATCTGCCGGGGGAACTGCTCGGGACACTCTTTTCCGACCCGCAGATCGACGACGTGCAGATCGAGGCTCCGAGCCTGGAAGACCTCATCAAGGACCTCTATCGGAGAGACGCTTGAGGCCGACCCTGCGCCGAGTTCGGCAAACCCACCTGGCCATCGTCACCATGCAGATCAAGCTCGCCTTCCACTACCGGACCAGAGCATTCGCACAGGGCGTCGGCGCACTCCTCCTGATCGGCCTCCAGGCGGCCCTGTGGACCGCCGTCTACGCCAACGGCAACACTTCCGCCCGGGCTGGCTGGCTGACTCTCCAGCAGACCTTGGTGTACGCGGCAGCCGGAACCATCTGGGTGCTCTGTCTTCCGGGCCTCACGCTGGCGCGCCAACTGGAGAGGAAAATCAGGGACGGACGCATCGTCACCGAACTGCTGCTGCCGACCGGGTTCCTGCCCCAGTGGTTCTCCACCGCTCTCGGACGATCGCTCGGCATCACCGTTCTCGTCGGAATGCCCGCTGTTCTCGCCGGCGGAGTGCTGCTGTACCCCTTCTCCCTCGACCTCGCCTACGCCGGACGGCTGGCGCTGACCACCGCCGTGGCCTTCGTCGTCCTCTTCAATTTCAGCTACCTGATCGGTTTGTCCGCGTTCTTCATCCGCCGCGTCGACGGCCTGAACGAAGTACAGGAGGCACTCCTGCTCCTGATCGGCGGCTCGATGATGCCCATCTCCCTCTACCCGGAGGCGCTGCGCGACGCCGTGCTATGGGCGCCGTTCGTGCACGGCTTCTACACCCCACTCGGCACACTCGTACGCGACCCCTTCGTGGACGGCCGTCTCCTGGTCGCCGGGGTCGTCTGGGCCGCCCTACTGACCCTGGCGAGTGTGCTCGCCACACGCACCGCGCTGCGGAAGCTGGTGATCGCCGGTGGCTAATCCCCTGAGGGAGATGAGGAAGTCCGCGGGAATCGCGCTACTCGCCACCCGGATGAATTTCCGCAGCCATCTGGTACACCCCGGTGAAGTCCTGCTCGCGAACTTCGGAGCACTGGTCCAGGCCGTCTCCGGCACTGCGGTGTTCATGCTCGCCCTCTCCGCGTCGGGAGGCATCCACGGCTGGACCCTCAGCCAGTGGGCGGTCCTGACCGGATTCACGGTGATGGCCCGCGCTCTGTGGAACACCGTTTTCTACGGCACGCTCGACATCCCAGACATGGTGCGCAGCGGCGAACTCGATCACTATCTGGTGCGTCCGGTCAGCCCGCTGGTACTGATCCTGTTCTCGAAGGTCGACACGGACGTATGGATCGAAATCGTCATCGGCGCCGGCATGCTGGGTACTGCCCTGCACGTCAGTGGAACAGACGTCTCCGGGCCGGTCCTGGTCTTCATTCCGCTTGCTCTGATGAGCGCGGCCCTCGTCTTCGCAGCCATGCACCTGGCCGTGACGGCGCTGTCCTTCTGGCTGCGGCAGGACGCGATGCTGAGCATGCTCATCTGGCGCCTGGACAGCTTCGCTCAGCTGCCGATGAGTTTTTATCCGAAGTGGCTGATGACGCTGTTCTCGAGCGTCATCCCGTTCGCTTTCGTCGGCTACTACCCCTGCCTCTACATCCTCGGCAAGACCGACTCACCCTTCGTCTGGGGACTTCCCCTGGCAGGGCCCCTGGTGTTCCTCCTGGCAGTTTTCCTGTGGCGCCAGGGAGTCAACCGCTACGCCAGCACCGGTTCTTGAGGAGCCTCGCAGTGAACAGACTCACCGCCTTCGAACGCGACGGATATCTCATCGAGGACATCTTCTCCGAGGAAGAAGTGGCGGAGATGAAGAAGATGCTCTCCGGCCTCATCGACCCCCCGGTCGCCGAGCATCCCCGCCTGCACATCCACGCCGCCTTCGACAAACCACTATCGCGCCTCGACCCCTACAACCCGTACGCGGTCTGGAAAATCGTGAACACTCCGCTCGCCGGAGACAACTGGTACGCGCTGATCCACGACGAGCGGATCCTCGACGTCGTCGGTGAGCTGCTGGGCCCCGACATCAACTTTCACATGGGTTTCGCCCGTCTGCGCCCTACCGGACTGAAGGCCGAAGAGGGCTGGCACCGCGACCTTGACACCGACCAGCACACCCGCCCCGAGCTGGTCACAGCACTGATCTACCTCGACGACATGGACGCCAAGTCCGGGGCGACGCTCGTCTGGCCGGGCAGCCACCTCCACCGCGAGCACGATCCCGGGGAGCACGAGGTCGTACCGGTCCAGGCGCGTCCCGGGACAGTTCTCTTCCTGCACTCCCTCACCGCTCATCGCGCCAGCACCAATATGACGGGGCGCCACCGCTCCATCCTCATCCACGAGTACAAGAGCGCGGGAACGACTGAGCTCACTCCCAACGACGCCGCCTTCGGCGATCTTCCGCTGCGCAGAGGAGGACGCACCCTGTCCACCTTCTGACGGCTTTCCGATCCTCGCAGTGCACCACCATCCCGGCGATCGCCCTGCGCTACGGATCGGCCCGTCCGTCCGGTGCCCCGGGCCCCGTCGGCGTCTACCGCCCGTGGGCGACGGCGGCTTCGCCGTAGGCGCCCCTCCTCGCCGGAATCCTCGCCGCCGCATACGGCCTCACCACCGCCATCTGGGCCGTAGCCGCCCTCACGGCTGCCTCCGGGCTGATCGTCACCGTCCGCATATACGAAACCCACCCACGTCCCGCTCCGTCAGGCGATTGATCCCGGTGGTCCGGTTCACGCCCATCGCCGATCAACATCACGGACGTCCACCGCGGTCCCAGCACGGCAACCAGACCACGCATGCTTCCCAAGCGCGCTTCACCGCTGCGCAGTCCCGCCGCTCTCCCAGGAGAGTGCCGACTTATGCAGCAGTGCCTCGCCCTCCGAACCGGACATGGCCAGCGCCAGGAACCGCTCGATCCGCGCGAGGTCGAGTTCGACCGCGAGCGACACACAGATGACGACGTGATCGATGTTAGTGGCCAGCACCTGGCCCTCGGAACGCTTGGACGACGTCGAGCGCACAAAGGCGGTACGGCGGGGCAACAGCGTCCGCACATACCGCGGATCGCTGCCGTCGGGGTCGACGGCGACCCAGTCTCCCGTGCACACGACCTTCATCGGGTCACGGGGAACGACGAACTCGGTGTCGGCGCGGACGGTACCGACCGGGGTGACGAGGTCGCACTGGCCGCGATCGACCCGGACGACACGACCGGGCAGAAGACCCTGCTCGGCGTACGGAGAGAACTCCAACTCCCAGCCCTCGTCCCAGCCGTACACGGCGAGAGGGTGTGACGAAGACGAAGAAGTCGAACGAGAAGAGAGATTCAAGGGGAACCCTTCACAAGGGCGGCCCCGGCCCCGCGCAAGTGTGCGCTGTGAGAAAGGTCAGCCGGAGGCCACGGAGGTGGAGTGGATGATCTTCTGGTTACGGGCAACACCCGTCACAGAGACAGCCATCGGTCACACCTCCCGTTCCTCACTCAGCCGATAGCGACAGCCAACGGCCGCCGCGAGTAGCGGTCCTCACTCCAGAGGGGCACGCACTCGGGTGCCACCGAATTGCCTGCTCCCTTGCCCGGGTCCCGTCATGCACGGGCCGAAAGGTCCAAGGCAGTGATCGTGTGCCCGTTGCGGCTCGCGGGGGCGACCCACGAGCCGTACGGGCATCGGAACTCAGGGGCGGGTTCTGGCGCTGATTCATGGTCAGAGGGGCATGGGGCTGAGCTGGTCTTTTTCTGAGCAGAGGTCACCGGATGCGCAGAACCTCGAGCGCGTGGGCCTGCCACAGTGGTTGCTCGCGATCGACGGTGCCTACGCGAAGCTGTGGGCACACCAGTCGGGCGGCTTCCTCGACGACACCCCTGGGCGGGCCGAGGTGCTCTGAACGCCGGCTTCGGCGCGGACCGGGGCCGTCTCCTCACCCCTGAGGAGACGGCCTTCGCCCTGTCCCTGGCGCCGTTCCTACGTGAGGTCCAGCCTGGTGTGCACCAGCTGCGCGAAGTGGGTCAGGGTGCGGTCGCTGCTCATCAGCTCGGCGGCCGCCAGGCGGACGTCGAAGTGTTCACCGGCGCGCACCATGAACTCGGTGCTCAGCAGCGAGTCGAGGCCGAAGTCGGTCACGGGCCGCGCCGGGTCCAGCTCCTCGGGATCGCTGTGCAGAACGTCGGCGAGCAGCCGGGTCAGGGTCTGGGTGATCGCGGCCCGGGCGTCGTCGGGTGTCATGGCGGCCAGTTCGCGCCGCAGCTCCGCGCGGCCTTCCGGGCTGGGGGCGGAGTCGGCCGGCACAAGGCCGGTGAAACGAGCGGTGGCCAGGGCGGGCAGCAGTCGGCGGGCGCGGCTCCAGCGGTAGCGGCCGATGCCCGCCACGTCGGTGCCCGGCTGGAGGAGGCCGCCTGCGGTGGCGAGGGCCTCGGCAACGGTGAGGGGCTGGAAGCCCCGCTCGGCCATGGCATCGCCGATGGCGTGGCGGGCGACGTAGCCGGTCTCGCCGATCGGGCCGAAGGCGAGCACTGTGGCCGGGCGTCCCTGGGCGTGGCGGGCGCGCGCCTGCGCCTCCAGATAGGCGTTGCCGGCCGCGTAGGGGGCCTGGCCGACGTTGCCGACGGCGGTGGCGATCGAGGAGTAGGTGAGGAACAGGTCCAGGTCGTGGTCCGCGGTGAGGCGGTGCAGCTGGACCGCGCCGTCGGCCTTGGGGGCGAGGACGGCGGTGAACCGGTCGTCGGTGAGTTCCGCCAGGGGTGCGTCGTCGAGGTGCATCGCGGCGTGTACAACGCCGCGCAGCCGGTGCCCGGTGGCGTCGACCGCGTCGATGACCCGGCGCAGCGCCGCCTCGTCTGTGACGTCGGCGGCGTAGGCGGTGGCGCGCACGCCGCGCCGGGCCAGGTCCTCCAGGAGGGCCGGCGCCTCGGGAGTGGCCTGGCCGCGGCGGGAGACCAGCGCCAGGTGCCGGGCCCCGTGGTCGGCCAGCCACCGTGCGGTGGCGGCACCGAAGCCGCTCAGCCCGCCGGTCACCAGGTAGGTGCCGTCGGCGTCCAGTGCGCGGACGTGGGGTGCGGGCTGGACGGTGACGGGTTCGTCCAGCGGGTTCTCGTCAACCTCGCTTCGGCCGCGGGCATCGATCCGGTCGTGGGCGTCGGCTTCGCCGAGCGAGACGACGACCTTGCCGATGTGCCGGGAGTGCTGGAGAACCTTGAAGGCCTCCTCCACCCGGGCGGCCGGGTAGACGGTGTGCGGCAGCGGCCGGTACACGCCGCGCTCGATGAGAGACACGACATCGGCGAAAAGGCGGGGGCCGCGGCCCCGGTCCAGCACCACATGGTCGAGGTTGAAGCCGATGAACGTCAGGCTGCGGTCGAAGGGACGCAACGACAGCGGGTTGTTGAGGAAGATGTCGCGTTTGCCCAGTTCGATGAAGCGGCCGTTGGGGCGCAGCAGGTCCAGTCCGTGGGCGATCGCCTCGCCGCTGAGGGAGTTGACGACGACGTCGACGCCCCGGCCTTCGGTGAGTTCTCGGACCCGCGGTACGAAGTCCAGGCTGCGTGAGTCGAGTACATGCCAGGCGCCGAGACTGCGCAGCAGGTTCCGTTTGGTCTCGGTTCCGGCGGTGGCGATGACGCGGGCGCCCCGTGCGTGGGCACACTGCAGGGCGGCCAGGCCCACCGCGCCGGCGCCGCCGTGCACGAGCACCGTCTCGCCGGAAGCCACGCGCGCCTGGTCGACCAAGGCGTGGTGGACTGTCAGAAAGGCGACGGGGAAAGTCGCCGCCGCGGCGTAGCTCATGCCGTCGGGGATCCTGATCAGGCCGTTGTCGTGGG
Organism: Streptomyces pseudoechinosporeus; assembly: GCF_054783935.1. NCBI lineage: Bacteria > Bacillati > Actinomycetota > Actinomycetes > Kitasatosporales > Streptomycetaceae > Streptomyces > Streptomyces pseudoechinosporeus. The sequence goes on along the minus strand of NZ_BAAGPS010000011.1, from coordinate 105,757 downwards.
CGACACCGTGGGAGGCGAGGGCCGCGGGAATGAGGCCGCAGACCCGGTCACCGACCGTGAAGTCACGCACTCCGGGTCCGACGGCACGGACGATGCCGGCACCGTCCGTGCCCAGTCCGCGGCTGAGGGGGCTGTCCTCCACGGCTTCGGGCGGCAACAGGCCGTTGGCGCGCATGGGGTCGCGGTAGTTCAGCGCCACCGCGCGCATCTCGACGGCGACTTCACCGGGTCCGGGCTGCGGGAGAGGTGTCTCCCGCCAGACCAGGCGCCGGGCGGGGCCGGGGTCGCGGGCGTCGAGGATGAAGGGCACGCCGGTGGGGACGGCGGGTGGCTCGTCGGCCGGGTGCTCGACGTGCAGGGGGGTGAAGCGGCCGGCCGGTGTGAGGACGACCTCATCCTCGACGGCGCCCGCGTTCTCGTCCGGAGTACGGCCCGCGGTGAGCAGCTCGGCGGCCAGCCGGCGGGCGTCGGCGGCCGGGTCCGCTGTGCGGTCGAGGGAGATGCGCCGCAGTCCCAGGTCGGGCTGTTCGTTGGCCAGGGTGCGAGCGGCGCCCCAGACGGCCGCGTCCTCGGGGTGCATGGGGCGTTCCGGGGCGGGGAACAGGCCGGTGGGGCGTGTCACCAGCCACACCTGTGGGCCCCGGTCCTTAGGCAGAGTCCGGCAGGCGGCGGCGAGAGTGCGCAGGACGGTCGCGCGGTACGTGGTCCGGGCGACGAGCTGCTCCGGGTCGGGCTCGGCCAGGAGCAGGACGATGCGCGGCGCGGCCTCGGCGGTCAGTGCTGCCGTCCATGCCTCAGCGTCGGTGGCGGCGGGCAGGACCGTCGCCGGGCCCAGCAGTTCGGCCAGCTCCCGGGCGGTCGGGGTCTCGGCGTCGGTCTCCGTGGCGACGAGCCAGACCGCGTCCGGCGGTGGCGGGGGAAGGGCGGGCGTGTCCGCCGCATCCCCGGGCGCGGCGGCGACCAGAACCGAGTGGTCGTCGGACCCCGTCTGCCAAGGACTGGTGAAGCCGCACCGCTCCAGCAGTGGCGTCCACTCGTCGCGGGGCAACAGCCGTGTGGTCGGACGCAGGGCCCGGTCACTGCGTTTCCACAGAGACTCCAGGCCGCCCAGCAGCAGGGCGTCGAGCCGATCGTCGTGCCGCTCGGTGGCCAGCAGGTGGCCGCCCGGGGCGAGGAGCGATCGTACGTGTCCCAGCGCGGCGGCCAGGTCGGCCGTGGCGTGCAGGGCGTCGCCGGCGAGGACCAGATCGAAGCCGCCCGGCCAGAAGCCCTGGACGGCAGGGTCGGCGTCCAGGTCGAGGGTGCGGTAGTCGATGAAGTGGCAGGCGGCGAAGCGGTGCCGGGCGTAGGCGAAGGAGGCGTCGGAAGGGGCCGTGCAGGTGTAGTGGGTGCGGTCGGGCGGGAGCAACGGGAGCGCGGCGGCGGTCAGGACCGTGGTGGTCGCGCCCACTTCGAGGACGCGCAGCGGGCGGTCGCCGGGCCAGTCGCGGACGATCCGGTCGAGCAGCGCCTGCACCACCCGGTGGGTGAAGCGGTGAGCGGGCGCGGTCTCCTGCCACTGTTCGAGGAAGCTCTCGCCGACGGGCAGCAGGTCGCGCGGGTCGACGGTGCCGCGCAGCACCTCGGGCAGCTGCCGTAGCTGACTGTTCATCAGCACCGCTGCCGGGCCGAAGCGGGGATGGTCCTCCAGCAAGGTCCGCAGAGCCGTCTTTGGGCTTGCGGTGACGTCGAGCAGCCGCCAGACCTCCCCGTCGGCCTCGGCCAGTTGCTGCTCGGCCAGCAGGGGCAGCATCAGACGCACCAGCCTGCGGTGCCGCGGTACGAGGCCCCGACCGACCAGGTCGGGCATGGTGAAGGGCTCGCCCGGGTGGGGCAGCAGGCCGCGCAGGGCGGCGGCCCAGCAGTGCGCGCCGGCTCGTTCGGCGACGGCCGTGAACCGTGCGTGACCGCTGTAGTCCAGTTCGGAGCGGGCGGCGGTGATGCGCGCCCGGGCGGCGTCCGCCACCTCGGCCGGTGCGGGCAGCGGGGACGGCGGGGCAGGCATCGCGGGGTGCGGGGCCGCGCGCAGGACGGTGCGCTGGACGGTCAGCGGGGCGTGGTCGGTGAGGCGGACGCGCCGGGTGCGGCACTTCTCGATCTCGACGGTGACGGTGCCGTCGAGGTCCGCGTACGTGATGTCCCAGCAGATCTCGTTGGCGCTGCGACTGCGGCGCCGCAGGTGGACGACACCCTCCGACGCCGGGGTGCGCCACGCGCGTACCGTTCCGAAGGCCGAGGGCAGGTAGCCGGCGGCTTCTCGGGTCGACTGGTCGGCCAGGGCGACGGTGGCCTGCAAGGGGGCGTCCAGCAGCAGGGGGTGGACCGTGTGGGCGTCGGACGGGTGCTCGAGCCGATACCACGCGAGCAGTTCGCCCTCGCCAACGTCCAGGCTCCGCAAGACCTGGAACGCCGGACCGAGCTGCAACCCGAGGCGGTGGCATTGCTCGTAGAAGTCCGGGCCGGTGAGGGTGCGGGAGCAGCGGGCCTTGACCGCGGCGATGTCCAGCGGACCGGGGGCCGTGCTCAGCCGGGTGCGCACCTGGGCGCGGACGATCGGCTGGATCTCGGCCCCACGCGTGTCCCGTGTGCTGATGGTCAGTGTGCCGTCCGACGGGACCACGGCGGTCTGCAGCGCGGCTCCGGCCGGGTCCGGCCACTCCATCGAGAACGGGCGGGACAGGTCCAGGTGCCGCACCTCCACCGGGCGGCCCAGCGCCCGCTGCCCGGCCGTCAGGGCCATGTCCGCGTACGCGGCGGCGGGCATCAGGACGCTGCCGCCGATCCGGTGGTCGCCCAGCCAGGGCACGAGCTGTGGCTCGACGATGCCGTGCCACAGAGGGTGGGGTGCGGGCAGGCGTTCGCCGAGCAGGGGGTGGTCCAGCACTCCGGAACCGCTGGTGTGCACGACGAGATCCTGCGGGGTGCCGTGCCAGTGCCGGTCGCGCTGCCAGGGGTAGGCGGGCAGGTCCGCGACCCGGCCGGGGTGCGGGAAGTGCGCCTTCCAGTCCACCTCGGCACCGGCCGCGAGCAGGGCGGCGACAGCGGCCGTGGCCTCGCGCGGCCCGTCCCCGTCCCGGTGCAGCGTCGGCACGTACGCCAGGCCGGTGCGGCGCAGGTAGGGGCGCAGGACCGGGTGCGGGCCGATCTCCACGACGATGCCGATGCCCTCTTCCGCGAGGTGGCCCATGGCCTCGGCGAATCGGACCGGCTCGCGCACGTTGCGCCACCAGTACGCCGCGTCGAGTTCCCGTCCGGTCAGCGGGGTTGCGGTGACGGTGGAGACGAACGGCACCCGTGCCTCGACGGGGGCCAGAGCGGCGAGGGCGGCGCACAGGGGCTCCTCGATGGGGTCCATGGCGCGGCTGTGGAAGGCGTAGTCGAGATCCAGCTCGCGGAAGAAGACGTCGCGGGCGGTCAGTTCGGCACCGAGTGAGGCCAGCGCGGCGGGGTCGCCGGCCACCGTGACGTCCCGGTCGCTGTTGATGCCTGCGATCTCCAGCGCCCCGCCGAAGCGGGCCAGTTCCTCGCGGGCGGCGTCCTCGGCCAGGCCGACGGCGGCCATGCGTCCACGCCCCGCCGTGGCGGCCTGGGTGCGGCTCCGGTGGGCGAGCACCAGCGCCGCCTGCTCCAGGGTCAGCGCTCCGGCCGTGTACGCGGCGGCCACCTCTCCGACGCTGTGCCCGGCGACCGCACGCGGGCTCAGCCCCTGGGCGGCCAGCAGGGTGGTGAGGCCCACCTGGACGGCGAACAGCACCGGCTGGGCGATCTCCGTACGCGCCCAGCGTGCCGCGGTGGGACGCTCCAGCTCCTTGGCCACGGACCAGCCCAGATGCGGGGCCAGCGCGGCGTCCGCCTCCTCGACGGCGGCGCGGAAGACGGCCTCACTCGCCATCAGGCCGGCGGCCATCCCGGGCCACTGGGAGGCGTTGCCGGAGTAGACGAACGCCACGGCGCCCCGCCCGGCCTTGCGGGTCACGGCCCCGTGCGACGGCGCGTCGGTGAACAGGCCCTCCAACCGGTCCGCTGCCTGCTGCGGATCGGCGGCCAGCACGGCGGCGCGGTGCGGGTGGGCGCTGCGTCGCAGCGTGCAGGTGCGGGCCAGGTCGTAGAACTCCTCCGGTGCCGCTTCGCGCAGCCGCTCGGCCATCCGCGCGCTCAACTGCTGGAGCGCCTTGGGCGACCGCGCGGAGACCACCACCGGCACCGGCCTGTCCGTGGGCGTCGATTCAGCCGGCATCGGAGGTGGTGGTACGACGATGGCGTGGGCGTTGGCGCCTCCGAAGCCGAAGGAGTTCACCCCGACCGCGGCCCGTTCCGAGCGAGGCAACTCCACAGGCGTCACGGTGGGTGCCAGACCGAGCGCGTCGAAGTCGATGGCCGGGTTGAGCGGCAGGGCGTGCAGGGACGCCGGCGCGGTCCGGTGGCGGAGCACCAGCATCGCCTTCAGCAGGCCGGCCATGCCCGCCGCGGGCTCCAGATGGCCCAGGTTGGACTTCACGGAGCCGACGGGCAGTGGGCCCGCGTCGCGCCGCGCGCCGATGGCCTGGCCGACGGCCCGGGCCTCGGCGGGGTCGCCGACGGGCGTGCCGGTGCCGTGCGCCTCGAAGTAGACAAGGTCGTCTGGCCCGATCCCGGCCTCCTGGCACACCGCGTGCAGCAGGGCCTCCTGGGCCTGTGAACTGGGCAGTGTCATGCCGGTGGTGCGGCCGTCGGAGTTGCTGCCGGTGCCGGCGAGGACGGCGTGGATCCGGTCGCCGTCGGCCACCGCGTCCACCAGCCGCTTCAGCACCAGCACCGCGCCGCCCTCGGCCCGCACGAAGCCGTCGGCGTCGGCGGAGAAGGTCGCGCACCGCCCGCGCCGCGACAGCATGCCCGCGTAGGAGAAACCGGCGTACGAGTACGGGTTCGCGAGCACGTTGACCCCGCCCGCCAGCGCCACGCGGCTGGTGCCCTCCCGCAGGGTGCGGCAGGCGCGGTCCAGTGCCACCAGGGACGAGGAACAGGCCGTGTCGATGGCCATGCTGGGGCCCCGCAGGTCGAAGGCGTACGACAGGCGGTTCGCCGCGATGGACAGGGTGGCGCCGGGCATGGTGTGCGGGCTGGTGTGGTCATCCATCATTGCCAGGACGGTGCCGTAGGCCGGGTCGGAGATTCCCACGTACACGGAGGTGTCGGACCCGGCGAGCGCCTCGGCCGGGACGGCGGCGTCGTCCAGCGCCTCGGCCGCCATCTCCAGCAGCAGCCGCTGCTGCGGATCGAGGTGGGCCGCTTCCTTGGGCGAGATGCTGAAGTACGCGGCGTCGAAGGACGCGATGTCGTCGAGGAAACCCCCGGCGGCGGTGTAGCTGCGGCCCGGGCGGACCGCCCCCGGGTCGACGAACCGGTCCTTGGGGAACCGGTCCGGCGGCATCTCCCCGACGAGGTCACGCCCCTCCCGCAGGGCTGCCCACAACCCGTCCAGGTCGGTGATGCCGCCCGGCAGTCGGCAGCCCACACCCACCACCGCCACCGACTGGTCGTCCTGTCCCACAGCCATGACCTGCCCCCCTGCTTGTCCGGTCCGAGCGGAAGGACACTGCCCTGACGGCCCGGCGGCCAAGGCCCCTTTCACCCGTTGGCGTGGTCTTTGTCCGACAAACGAGTGAACTAGGGGTCACGATGCGTGACCGGCCGCTACGGTGGCGCGGTGCTCGAATCCCCGCGTGCCCGCTTGACAGCAACCGCCGTCCACCTGCCGTCCCGCTACCGGACCATGGAGGAGATCCGGGCCGGGATCGCCGCCGCCGGAAGTCCCTACGTACCGCCGCCCGGCCTGCTCGAGGACATCACCGGCGTGCGCGGCGTGCACACCCGCGAGGAGGGTGTGTGCGCCTCGGATCTCGCGGCGTCGGCCGCCCGCAAGGCTCTCGCGGACGCCGGCGTGACCATCGGTGAGGTGGACCTACTGCTGTTCGCCGCCACCAGCCAGGACATGATCGAACCGTCGACCTCGCACCTCGTGGCCGTGAAACTCGGCGCCACCTGCCCAGTGTTCGACGTGACGAACGCCTGCAACAGCGTCCTCAACGCGATGGAGGTGGCCAGCGCGTTCATCGCGACCCGCCGGTACCGCACCGTACTCATCGCCTGTGGCGAGGTGGGATCCATGGTCACGCGCTGGCACGTCCCCGACCACGAGGCCCTGCTGCGGGCCATGCCCGGCTACACCGTCTCCGACGCCGGCGCCGCCATGCTGCTCACCGCCGGGCCCGCCGGGGACAGCGACCCCGGAGTGCTCACGCTGCGGTTCGCCGCGGACTCCACCGCCTGGAACGCCTGCACCGTGAGTGGTGGCGGCTCCATGCACCCGCGGGCGTTCGACGACGAGCATCTGACCATCCGGTTGAACGGTGACCTGCTGCGTACGACCGCGGTCGAGGGCCTGCCGTTCCTCCAGCAGGCAGCAGAACGGGAGTTGGACGCGGTCCGCTCCAGCGCCTTCATCGCCTTCCATCAGATCGGCATGCCTCACTACCAGGAGATGGTCGACAAGCTCCCCCTGCCCGCCGACCGGTGCATGCCCGCCGTGGCCGAGCACGGCAACTGCGCCGCGGCCTCCCTGCCCCTGCAACTGGTCAAGGCGCAGGAGGCCGACCGCATCGAGCCGGGCGACACCGTGGCGATGCTCGGCCTGGCCAGCGGCATGAGCTTCGGCCTGGCGCTGGTCCGCTGGTGACCGCCGAGAACCGGCGCACACCCGCCGCCACCCGCGCTTCCGTCCTCCAACAGCTCCTGCCCGGCTACCCCGCTCGCAAGCACTGGCGGCTCGTGCCGGCGACCGGCCAGCACTATCTCGACGTCGGCTCGGGCGAACCGCTGCTGTTCCTGCACGGCAATCCGACCTGGAGTTACGCCTGGCGTAAGCTGCTTCCCACACTGGCCCCGCACGCACGATGCCTGGCCCCGGACCTGCCCGGCCTCGGCCTCTCCCAGCCCATGGAGCTGTCGTCCGACCCGACGGCCCGTTACATGCTCCAACTGGACCATCTGGACGCCCTCTACCGCCACCTGGTCCGCGACGAGGGCGTCCCGCCGAGGGGCTGGACGTTCGTCGTGCACGACTGGGGCGGCCCGCTCGGCGTCTCCTGGCTCCTGCGCAACCCGGGCGTCGTCTCCCGCCTGGTGGTCCTCAACACCATCGCCTTCCACTGGCCCGAGGGTTACCGACTGCCGTTCTATCTGCGCTGGATCCGGGACCACCGGCCGGTGGCCGCCGCGGTCCACGCCACCAACGCCTTCGCCCGGGCCGCGGTCCGCCTCGGCGTCACACACCGGCTCAGTCCCGCCGAGCGGCGCGCCTACCTGCTGCCTCATTCCCGCCGGGACAACCGCCGGGCGATCGTAGAATTCGTGCGCGCCATCCCCCGGGGCCCCGGGGACGCGGCCTGGCGACTGCTCACCCCCTCCGACGGGGCCGACGGCCTCGGACAGCTGCCGATGTTCATCGGCTGGGGCATGCGCGATCCGGTCTTCACACCGCTGATCCTCGCCGAGTGGACACGGCGTCACCCGCACGCCGTCGTCCACCGCTTCCCACGCGCCGGCCACCTGGTGATGGACGACGCCGGAGACGAACTCGGTGTCCACATCCGTGACTTCCTGCGAGGACAGCGATGACCGCCGCACCCGACAGCATCTTCACCCGCCTGACCCGGCTGACCGGGCACGCGCGGGCCACCGTACTCGTCCGCTGCGTCGGCGCCCTGTCCGCACAGGAGGTGACGGCGGCACAGCTGCTGGACGGCTGCCGCCGCACCGCCGACGACCTCCATGCCGCCGGAGTACAGCGCGGCGACAAGGCCGTGGTGATGACGCGGGACGCCTACCAACTCGTCGCGGCCGTATACGCCTTGACCTCGCTCGGTGCCGTCCCCGTGCTGATCGAGCCGCGCGCCGAGGTGCGGCGCTGCCTGGACGAGATCGCCCCCGGCGTCTTCATCGGCGAGCCGATGGCACACGTGGCGCGCCGGGCCCTCGGCTGGGGCCGCGGCCACGTCCGCACGGCCCTGGTCACCGGCCGCGCCTTCCCCGGCCAGGCTCAACTCCTCGGGCAGAGCCTGCCCTTGGCGGTACCAGACGGCAGCGGCGCGGCGCCGAGCGTCCCGGAACCCCGGGCCGAGGACCTGGCGATGATCGCCTTCACCTCCGGCTCCACCGGGCAGCCCAAGGGCGTGGAGTACCGCTACACCACCCTGGCCGGACAGCTCACGACCCTGGACGCCGTGCTCCGCCCCCGGGCCGGCGACGTCCTGCTCTCCTGCTTCCTGCCGTTCGCCGCACTGGGCCCGCTGCTCGGCCTCACGACCGTCGCCCCGCAGGTCGACCACCTGGCCCCGGCCCGCACGCCCCCGGGCCACCTCGTCGGCCCCCTCCTGCGCCACCGGGCGAACATCGTCCTCGGCTCACCGGCGGTCCTCGGCCTGATCGCGGGCCACTGCGCCCGCCACGACCTGACGCTGCCCTCGGTCCGCCGCGTGCTGTCCTTCGGCGCGCCGTTGCGCCCGCGGCTCGCCGAGGTCCTGGCGAAGGCGCTGCCGGCCGAGGCGGAGATCCTCAGCGTCTACGGCGCCACCGAGTGCCTGCCCGCCGCAGCCACCGACGCCGACGATCTGCGCTCGCTGCGCATCCAGCCGCCCCCAGGCCACTTGGGCACCTGCCTGGGCCGGACCCTGCCCGGCGTCGGGGCACGCATCCTGGACGCGGACGACACCGGCCTGGGGGAGATCGCCGTCGCGGGGCCGGTGGTCAGCCCGGCCTATCACGCACGCCCCGACGCCACTGCCCCGGCCAAGACGGTCACCGACGGCACACTGTGGCACCGCACCGGCGACCTGGGACGCCTCGACGACAAAGGCCGCCTCTGGTACCTCGGCCGCAAGGCCCACCTCGTCACCGGCGAAGGCTTCACCCTCACCACCGAGGACGTCGAGGCCGCGGCCGACACCGCCTGGGGTGTCCGTCGCACGGCCCTGGTCGGCGTCGGCCCCGCCGGACGGCAGCGGGCGGTGCTCTGTGTCGAGCCCGAGCGCGGCGTACGCAGGGACGCGGTCCTGGACGCGTTGCGCGCCGTGCTCGGCGACCACCGGCACGCCCGCCGCATCGGCACCGTGCTGTTCCACCCGCGCTTCCCGACCGACATCCGCCACAACTCCAAGATCGACCGTGCCCGGCTCGCCGCCCACGCCGCCAAGAACGTGACAGGAGGCCTGCGTTGAGGGTCCTGGTCACGGGCGGGAGCGGCTTCCTGGGGCAGGAGATCTGCCGCCGGCTCGTCGCCCGCGGCACCACGGTCGCCTCCCTCGGCCGCAGGCCGAGCCTCGCCCTGGAGAGCCTCGGCGTCCGGCAACACCTGGGAGACCTCGCCGATCCGGCCGCCGTCTCCCGTGCGCTCGGCGGCTGCGACGCCGTCATCCACAACGCCGCCCTCGCCGGCGTCAGCGGCCCGCTCACGCCGTACTGGAGAACCAACGTCCTCGGCACCCGCAACGTCATCGACCAGTGCCGTGCACACGGGGTCGGCACCCTCGTCCACACCTCGACCGCAAGTGTCGTCTTCCGGCCCGGCGGCCTGGAGAACGCCGACGAGCGCTGCCCCTACCCCCGCCGGTACCTGGCCGCCTACCCCCGCACCAAGGCCCACGCGGAAGCCCTCGTCCTGGCCGCCGACAGCCCCGGCCTGGCCACCGTCTCCCTGCGCCCCCACATCATCTGGGGCCCCGGCGACCCGCACTTCGCGCCGGCCCTGGTACGCGCCGTGCGCGCGGGCCGGATGGTGATGCCCGGCGACGGCACGAATCTCGTCGACACCACCCACCTGCACACCGCCGCCCACGCCCACCTGCTGGCCCTGGACCGACTCCGGGAGGGCCGGCCCATCGGGGGCCGCGCCTACTTCATCGCCCAGGACGATCCCCGCCCCCTGCGCGAGATCACCGCCCGCTTCCTGCACGCGGCCGGCCTGCGGGCCACGTGGTGCGCCATCCCGCGCCCGCTGGCCCACGCCGCCGCGACGACCTGCGAGACGGTCCTACGACTGACCGGCCTCACCCACACCCACACGCTCAGCCGCTTCCTCGTCGCCGAGCTGGTGCGTCCCCACTGGTTCAGCATCGAAGCCGCCCGCCGTGACCTGCTCTTCAAGCCACCGATCACCTTCGATGAAGGCATCACCGCACTGTCGGACGCGCGTTGACGAGGGGCCTCAGCGGTCGGACCGCCACCGTGCAGGGGCTCGGGCCGCCAAAGCTTCCAGCAGCAGCTCCACCGCCTGTTCGAAAGAGCTGTCCGCCATTCCAGCCACCGGCTGCTGCACGTCGTCGCCCGCTTCACCCGCGGCAGCCGCAGCCTGCACTTGCGGATATCGGCGACCTGGCCCTGGAGAGACGAACTCGCCACGGCGTTCCATGGCCTCGCCGCACTGCCCCGCCCGGTCGGCTGACCAGCAAACCCCCTGGCCACCACGACCCGAAGGACCTCGGAGAACCCGACCACCACGCCGGGACTCCGCCCTGCCCGAGCACCGAAATCCCGTCGGCCCCCCAACAGTTGTCCCTCAGCGACGCCTCATCACACCAACCGAAACGGCGAGGTTAGAGGTCGCGCAGATAGGCGGCGTTGAGGGCGCGCGCTCCAGCCAGGCTTAAGGACCCCTAAGCGTGCTCCCCCGCTGCGCAGTCCCGCCGCTCTCCCAGGCAAGCGCCAGAAACCGCTCGATCCGCCCGAGATCAAGCTCCACCGCCAGCGACACCGCGACCACCGCGAAGTCGACGTTGGCGGCCAGGATCTGCCCTTCCGACCGCTTCGAGGAGGTCGAGCGCACGAAGGCCGTACGGCGCGGCAGATACGCCTGTACGTAGCGGGGATCGCCGCCGGCGTCGACGGCGGCCCAGTCGCCGGTGCAGATGACCCGCAGCGGATCGTTCGGCGTGACGAACTCGGTGTCGACCCGCACCAGCCCGTCGGCAGTGACCACATCGCACTGCCCACGATCGACCCGGACGACCCGCCCGGGCACCAGTCCCCGCTCGAGATACGGGGCGAATTCCGCAGCCCACGCGTCGTCCCAGCCATAGGGCGCGAGCGGGTGCGGAGAAAGAGAACGAGAAGAGAAAGACAAGGGGGTGACCCTTCGAAGGGTGGCCCCGGGAGGATGTCAGCCGGTGGCCACGGAGGTGGAATTGATGAACTTCCGGATGCGGGCAGCGCCCATCACGAAGACAGCCATCGTTCACACCTCCCCAACCAAGCCAAACCAGGTCATCACCAGCGGCAACCTCCGGTCACCGCTCGTACGGCACCGACACTAGGGATCCCCAGACCACGACGCCACCGAATTACGTGCATGTCCTCGAGGCAAGGGTCATGCCATGCCGTAGAGAGCCTCCAGGTCGACCAGTTGGACACCAGGGTCAGCATGTGCGGCCGCGTATGCCTTGTCGTTGAAGCCTGCTCCGCTGAGACACATGAGTCGGGTGCTGGTGGTGTCGTAGCGTCCGGCCTGGGCGATGAGGTCGCGGATGTGTTGGAGTCGCTCGATGTGGGCGATGCCCATGGTGTCGTTCCACTTGGCCTCGCCGATGGCCAGCAGCGGTGGCCTGGAGCCGTCGGCGATGCCGATGACCGCGACATCCACTTCGTGTCCGACACGGGCCTTGGGGTCGTGCACCACGCCGTGTCCGACCCGCGCGGGCAGACCGCCGAACAGCTCTGGGTCGGCGTGGTGCAGTGCCCAGTCGCGGCAGACCTGTTCGAAATGAGGACCGAGGACGTTGCTGGTGAAGCGGCGACGGCTGGCCTGCCAGACCCGGGCCGCGCTGCCGGGACGTTCCAGTTGATCCCAGACCGGCCGCATGATGGCGTGATAGAAGCCGATCAGCGGTTCAGCGATGCGGTAGGTAGGGCGGTTTGCGCGGAAGGCGTCGGCATCCCGGTGCAGCAGGCCGGCGTCTTCGAGGACGTTGATGGGGTGCGCGATGTCGGTGGCCTTGCGCTCCAGGTAACCGGCCATACCCCCGCGGGTGGCGTTGCCGTCGGCGACCGCGGCCAGCACGGACAGGTACAGGGCGGTGTCCCGCAGGTCGGGCTCTTCCGCGAGCAGATAGCGGGCCTCGCGGAACAGCGGGGTCTCTGGGTTGAGGACGGTGCGGACGACCCAGTCGTCGAAGTCGTCGGCTCCCTTCGGGGTGTCGCCGCGGGCGAATTCGCGTCGATACGCGGGTGTACCGCCCACGATGGCGTTGACCTGCAGGGCCAGGCGCGGGTCAGTGATGTTCCAGAACTCGGCGGCCAGGCGGTGGTCAAGAGGGCGGACGACCAACTCCAGCCCTGCCCGGCCTCGTAGGGGGGCATTGCCGGACAGCAGCCTGCCCATGAACGACAGCGCCGAGCCACACAGCAGCAGCCGGGTACGGGATCCGCTGCGCTGATCGCGCAGGGTCCGCAGCGCCTCCTGGATGATCGAGGGGAGCTCCGGATTCGCCTTGGCGAGGTACGGGAACTCGTCGATCACGACAGGCACGGGCCGCTCCGTGCCCAGCGCGAGGAGCGCGTCGACGGCCTCGGCCCAGTCAGAGAAGTGGTACGGACTGGCAGGGCGCACATGCGCGGTCAGCGCGGCGCTGATCCGCCGCAGGGACTCGGCATCGGTGGCCTCGGTCGCCCCGAAGTAGAACCCGCCTGCGGCACGGCAGGCCGCGTCGAGCAGAAAGGTCTTGCCCTGTCGGCGCCGTCCGGAGACCACCCCGAGCGTCGCGCCAGGCTGTTCATCTTCGATGAACCGCGTCAGCGCCGACCATTCGTAGTCACGGTCGAACATCTCGACGGGCTTGTCCATGCCTCTCCGACCCACACCTCTCCGACGTGCAGAACATAGAACTACACCTCTATAAACTGTACCCCTATATCAGGCCCAGCCGCGCAGCGTGACCGTGAAGCTCCGTCCGTACGCGTGGTGGGTGTCGAAGTCCAGCCGGGTTCCGCCGTGGGTCGCGCGCACGCGTACCTCGTCGTCCGATGTGACCTCTCGCAGCGGCCGGCCGAGGAGCAGGACACTGACCGTGTCCCGGTGCATGGTCGGGTCGGACACGGCGACGGTGGTCAGGCCGCGGCGTTCGCGCCGCACGATCACCGAGGCGGGCCCGTCGATGCGGATGCCCATCCCGACGGCCTCGTGGCGGCCGGGCGTGAAGCTGTTGGCGGCCGTCAGGCCGAGACCGGTGTGGGTGACGGCCTGCAGGCGCGGGCTGTTCGCCAGGACTTTCAGCGGCCCGTCCCGGTACGACCTCAGCCGCGCCTCGCTCGCGTTCGGCACCAACACGTAGGCCAGGCGGGCCAGTTCGGCACCGGGAGCCTGGTCGACCGTCACGCCGAGGACAGTGCGAGTCACGGCGATGTCCGGGTTCGCGGTACGGACCACCCGGCGGCTGCGAGTGACCCTGTCCAGGGCCACCCTCACCGGCGGGGTCTCGAGGAAGACATAGCCGATGGCGGTCCGCTGCGTGGCATTGGCGTAGCGCAGCCAGTGCAGGTCACCGATGCCCGGGCCGGGCCAGGGACGGCCGTCGCGAAGCATCCCGGTGGCGGAGACCTGATCGTCCAGTGCGGCGATACGGGCGTCGACCGTCGTGGTCACGGCCCGTCCGGCGCTGTCGCCGACCCCGGCCGCGAGCACCACGATCTCCTCGTCGAGGAGGAACCACGACTTGGTCGCCCTCGCATTGCGGTAGACGACGAAGTCGTCCGGCAGCAGGCCCGCGCCCTTGTCGCGGAAGGCGACGTCGTCGGACTGCACCATCCCGGCCGCGCCGTACGCCCCGAGGACGGCGCCGCCGGAGTGCCGGTTGATGGAGCGCGGGAAGTAGACGTACGTGTTCTGCGATTCGGACGACGAGGTGAAGTTGAGCGGGTGGCCGGGGTTGTCGTAGTACGGCTTTCCGTACAGCTCGGGGATCGTGTGCCGCCGCTCGACCGGCGCGGTGACACCGGCGAGGCCGTACGGCGAGACCGTGGTGAAGTAGTCGACGCCGTACGCCTGGGTCTGGTCCTGTCCGGAGAGGTAGAGGTAGTACGCGCCGTCGCCCTGGAACCAGGGCATGAGGTTCTCGCCGTTCATGTACTCGTACCTGCTGATCCGGTCGGAGCTGCGGGCGAGCGCGAAGGCGTACTCCGGTCTGCGGTGCACGGTCCTGTCCATGGCGTTGAAGGCGACGCTGCGGGAGGCGGGGTTGAGGTCCGCGGGCGGGACGGTGGTGTCGCCGATGATGTCGGCGTAGCGCACGATGCTGACCGGGGAGACGAAGCCGGCCGGATCGAGGGCGGTGCGCGAGGTCGACCGGATGTGCTTGACGTAGCTCTTCAGGGCGGTGGCATCGGCGCCGGTCGCGAGCGAGGAGAGGTCGACGACGGCCTCGACGACCACCGCGACATCGGTGTAGCCGGTGTCCGTCCGCGAAACCGCCCGCCCCTTGACGATCTCCATCATCCAGCCCTCGAAGATCAGCGGCGCGAAGCCGTTCTTCACCCAGCCCCGCACGGTCGGCACCAGTTCCTCGCCGTGCGCGAAGCCCGTACCGTCGAGGATCTTGAGGGTCTGGACGACACGGGTCAGCAGGGCTTTGCCGTAAGAGCCGGTGTAGGCGACGGAGGCGTGCTGGATGAAGGATCCGTCGGCGTAATGGCCGTCCGTGACACCGTGGTTGAGGTGGTACGGATCGATGGTGACGAAGACCGTCAGCTGGTCGGTGAGGGCCTTGCGGATGCGCATGTCGTCGCCGAGGAGAGCGCCCTGCAGGATCCGGTTGGTCGTGATGTCGGCGAGATTGGCGCCGGTGTGGAAGCGCGAGTCGAGGTTCACGTCCCCGTCGGTGCCGTTGCGGAGGTAGGCGTCCATCGAGGTGACGTAGGTGCGCACGAGGTCCGGGCGGTACGCCTCCACCTCGTCGGAGAGTAACGCCAGGGTCTTGCTGATGTGCTGGGAGAAACCGATCTCCCAGTGGAACCAGTTGCCGTAGTAGCCCTTGGACTGGTCACCGTAATAGCGCTCGTGCAGCCGGCCGAGGCCGTCGATCACCCGGCGCTGCACGGCGGTGTTCCCGTACAGGTCGGAGGCTGGGCCGCCCGGTGTACGGGTGGCGAGGGCGATCTCGTACAGCCGCCGGAAGGCGATGTTGAGGTTGGCCTCGTCGGTGCCGAGCACCAGACCGGCGAACAGCTCGCCCGCACCCGCGGCGTCCATCAACGTCAGATTCGTCCGCGCGACCTGGTCGATGGCGGCGAGCTTGGCGGCCGTCTCCGGCCGGGCGTTGGACTCGGCGGTCCCGGCGAACACCGCCACGGTGTTGGCCAGGAGACGCGCGCTGCCCGCAGCGATCTCGGCGGCGCTCGCCGGCCGCGAGGGGATCACGGTCAGCAGACCGGCGGCCGACAGGGCGGACAACAGGCGTCTGCGGGTGATCTCCATGGTCTCCTCCGCCGCTGGATTGGCGTCCTGGCGGGCCGGAGTCAAGCAGACGCCCTGCTCAGCGACAAGGGCGCTCGGCCGCCAGCCGTGGGGAGCAGGGGCGGACACCGGCTCTGAGCTGCGAGCGCGGCTACCGGCCGACGCCGGCCCCGGTGGCCGAGGGCAAGTGGGCCGGCGTCCGGCGGGCGGCCCGTCCGTACAGCACGAGAGCCCGGGCAAGGCAACCCAGCGCGATCGTCGACAGCACCGCTCGTACGATGTTCCAGGCCACCCACGGGTCCTCGAACTCCTCGCGCACGGCAGCCGGATCGGCGATCCTGGCCGGAGCGCCGGCGTCGACGAGGTCGGTGTTGAGCGGGATGTTCACCATGACGGTGAACAGGAACGCGAGAGCGTACGCGACGAGGGCGGCCCACACCCACCAGCGCAGCCTCTCGGAAGAGCGCAGCTGCCAGGCGGAGATTCCCGCGAGGATCAGCGCGCCGATGAAGCTCAGGAAGAACACCGGGTTCTGGATGACCTCGTCGATGTTCTGCATGACCTCGACATAGACGCGGTCGTCGCTGCGGGCCAGCGCCGGCATCACGGCGCAGGCGAAAATGTAGAACGTCCCGGCGATCAGACCCATGGCGACCGTGGCCGCGACCAGCACACCTCCGGCGGTCGTACGCCGCCCGTCGTTGTTGTTCTGTGTCATGGCTTCGAGTCAACCGGCGGCCCGTCGCGGACGACATGGCCAGGACGCGCAGCCGCATAAGCGGCCGTCCATGGCGGCGGCTGCGCGCGGCACAGCGGGCCCGGGGTCGGTCCGGAGCGAGCCCTTCAGCTCGCAGCCGTACAGCTGTGCCCGTTCAACGTGTAGTCGTACGGCGCCGAGTTTTCGCCCTGCCACGAGGCGAGGAAGCCGACCGCGAGCCTGCCGCCGGCGGGTACGGACTTGTTGTAGTCGGCGGCGGTGGCGGTCACCCGGGAGCCGTCCTGGTCGACGCTGCCGTCCCACATCTGGGTGACCCGCTGGCCGTCGCGGAACTTCCAGCCGACGCGCCAGCCGTCGAGGGCCTTGGTGGAGGTGACGGTGACGGTGGCCTGGAAGCCGTCCGGCCACTGGTTGACCAGGTCGTAACTGGCCTTGCAGTAGGCGGACTTCGTGGGCTCGGGGTCGGGTTCGTCGGAGGCCGTCGCCTCGCCCTGGGGCTTCTTGCCCGGCTGCTTGTCCCCATCCTCGTCGCCGTCCGAGCCCGGCCCCGACCCGGGGCCGGAGGGGTCGGATTCCGAGGGCTCCGGAGCGGGAGACATCGTGGCGGACGGCAGGACGTCCGCCGGGGGCACCTGGTCCCCCACCGGCTCCCGGCCCGACGCCGACTCGTCCCGTGCGACGGAGGCGCTGTCGGAGTCGAAGGCACCCAGCGAGACCACGAGCGCGAGCAGGGACACGATGACGGCGGCGACCAGCAGCCCGGCGCGGCCGATCCGGGCCCTGTTCTCCTCGGGTTCCGGCGCCGGCACCTCGTCCAGGTCCGTGCTCGAGCGGCTGAGCCCCGACTCCACGGTCCTGCGCCGCCGTTCCAGATACGCGCGTCCGCCCCAGCCGAGCACGCCGGCCGCGAGGGCCGCGGGCAGCCCGGCGCCGCCGCCGAGCCGCAGACAGGCGGCGGCCTCCGCGCACTGGACGCAGCGTGCGAGGTGGCGGGAGAGGTCGGCGGGGGCGTCGGCGGCGGGCGAGCGGGTGACCGCGTCGAGGAGCCGGGCATAGCTGCGGCACTCCGCGTCGAGCGGGGTGTCGAGGTGGTTGCGATGGCAGCGGTCGCGGAACACGCCACGCACCTGGGCGAGTTCCTCGGCGGCGCCCTCCGGATCGAGGCCGAGTTTTCTGGCCACGGCGGGCAGCGGTATCGCCTCGACCTCGGCCAGCCAGAGCAGCGCCGCGTCCGGCTCCTGCATGTCCCTGAGCGCGCGCAGCGCGAGCGGCCGTTGCAGTGGCGGTCCCGAATAGCGCTCCGCCTTCTCGGAGTTGAGCCACAGCCGCAGATCAGGGTCGAGACGGTCTCCCTGGCCCTTCGATTCCCAGCCGGCGGCGGTCTGGCGTACGGCGGTCAGTAACAGCGGTATTCGGGGCAGCCGGGGCGTCCGTAACCGGCGCCCGAAGCTCTTGCCGCCACTGTCCTCGGTGGCGCGCACCTCACGTATCCCATGGGAGAACGCCTCGGAGGCCAACTGTCGGGCACCGGCGGAACCGGCGGTGCACAGATCGGCGTACGACAGCACCGCGTCCCAGCACTCCGAGAACAGCGTGGCCTCGGCGGCGTCTTGAGGGGTCGGCAGGTCAGGCATGAGCGGGACTTCACCTGCATCCGAAAAAGGGGAGTCAACTCACCAGGGCAATACGTCAGTTGAGCGGGGACAACTCAACGGGGACCAGAGTTTTCCACGCTTCCCGCACAACTGACAAGCGTCACATGCATATGCGCTTACCTCTGGTACCCCAGAAACCCCGTCCCCACCAGCCCGAACCCGCCTCTCAGAGCGTTCCTCAGACCGCGTGCGCCTCCTCGTTCGCCGGCAGGCTGTCCATGAACGAGCTCACCGAGAAGACCGCGTTCCCCGGTCCGGGCGGGCCGTATCCGGGCGGCGAGGACAGCCCGAAGTCCTCCATGGTCGAGCGATACGCCTCCAGGAGCCGGATGTGGTACTCCAGCGGAGCGCCCTGCGGATTGGCCTTGCCCAGCGGTGTCGTCGGCTCCGGGCACCACGTGGTGAACCGGGGTGTGATGCCGTGCGACATGAAGAAGCGCAGCCCCTCCGTGGTCGAGGCGATGGCCTCGTCGACCGTCGTGAAGCCGAAGGGCTCCGCCATCTCCACGCCGGCGACGAAGTTGGGGATGACGTTGCGCGCGCCGAAGATCTCCGCGGAGTCGAGGATGCGCTTGTGCCACTCGTCGCGGCCGACGTAACGCTCCTTGCCGGGGCAGTACAGCTCGAAGAGACGGCGGTCCCACACCTCGTAGTTGGGGTGGTAGATCTGCACGCCGTAGTCCTTGAAGCGCTGTACGTCGTCACGCGGCAGCGCCTGCGCGACGACCTTGCCGATCCACCGCCCCGGGAAGCGCTCCTCGATGGCCTTGGCGTAGTGCCCGTAGAAGTCGGCCTCGTCGCGCCCGGCGACCTTCGAGGTGATGGCGCCGCCGGTGAGGGTGTACGCGGTGGACACCTTCGCCGTGTCGTACCGGTCGATGATCTCCAGCGCTTCGAGGACCTCCTCGACGTCCTTCACACCGGTGTACGGGCGGCCCGCCGCCTTGTGCTGGCGCCAGTTGTGGTTGATGTCGCAGTACTGGCACTCCTCCTTGGCACCGAAGTACTGGCAGACCCGGAAGACCGTGAGGTAGATCAGGTAGCCCCACTGGATCGTCGGGGCCACCTCCATCACGGACTTCCCGCTGGCAAGCGTGTGCCGGTAGTACTCCGGCATCGGCGGCACCCCGACGTCCGAGATTCGCTTCCCGTCGAGATAGAGCCCGAGCATGCCGTGCTCGTCGGAGGCCACCCGGTAGGGCGAGGACGGATTGACGCGTACGGAGACGACGGTCCGCCGCAGGTCGTAGGGGCCCCCGGTGAGGATGATCTCCTCGGGCGGGCGCCGGAGAGCCGCCTCTCCAAGCTCGGGCAGCGTCCCGTGGTCGAAGGAGAAGATGAAGTACGACTTCGGCTTGACGTCGCCGTCCTCGTTGTCCGAGAGCGCCGAGTCGTCGAAGGCCACTCCCCCACGCAGCAGGTCCTCCTTGAAGACGGCCTCCCGCGGCACATGCGGGAACCGCTCCATCAGATCCTCGACCAGTCCGGTACGGCTGCCCATCCCGACCTCCTCGCTCCCGTGCACTTCTGGCTCCCGTGCTCGCCCCCTCACGGTATGCCTCTGCCTGCGGAGCTGCGGTGCCGGGGCCCCTCGCGGGGCCCGCGGCTCTCACTCCTCATCCGGCAGCTGGTACCAGAACTCCACCTCCGCCAGGTTGCAGCGGCCATTGTGACCGTCGTACACGCGAATCCGCTGGTACGAGGCACGCTCAGGCAGCTTGAACTCGTACCACTGGGCAGCGTTGACCCCGCTGACCGTGTGGAAGTCCGTCCAGGTGACCCCGCCATCATCCGAGCCCCGGAAAACCGTCCCATTGGCGCGGCTCAGCTGCCCGACACGGGGATACAGCCGGACCCGGTCCACAGTGATCGGCCCGGAGGCCCCCGCGTCGACGTCGATCCAGCTCTCCGCGGCCAACGTGTCGGTATACGTAGCCGTGTCACCGTCGAAGGCCCGCCACCCGTTCGACGCCGTCGTCCCCCTGCCCGGCCACTCAACGGTCGACGCCGCCACCATCGACGGCGTGACCTCGAACTTCCGCAGCAACGTCTCGACGGACACGAGGAGTTCATAGGCCGCGTACACCAGGTCGATCCGGGTGTCCTCGTCCTCCCCCGTCGCCTTCTCGATGCGGTCGAGTTCGGCGACAAAGGCCGCGTACGACTTCTTCGTCCACTCGGAGGCGTCCACCTTCCGTGCGCGGGCGAGGACTTGGGCGAAGGTCTCGGCGGAGACGACCACGGGGTCGGTCGTCTCACGCGTACCACCGCCGACGAGCTGGGCAGCCACCTTGTAGTAGCGCCTGCCATGACGCAGTCCCTCGTCCTTGTACGTGTACGAACGGGTGCCCCTCTCCAGCACCTCCCACTCCGTACCGTCCGCCGAGCGCGACAACGTGAACGCCACCGCATCCTCAGGCTTGTTCCACCGCACGGTGACCGTGTCGGCGTCCCGCTCCACCGAGACAACCACCGCACCGGACGCAAGCGCATCGACCGCGACCTTCGAGAACGTGGCGTCCCCGGTGGCAGCCACGCCCGCATGGACGGCGTACGGGAACGGCGTGAACAGCGAGCCGACGGTCAGCCACACCGAACCATCGGCCGAAACCTGCGCGAGCACGCGATGGGTGGCGAAGTCCCGGACCAGCCGGAGCCAGGGGATGGCGGCGAGGCTCTGGCCCTCGGGCTTCCGGGTGATGGGCGAGCGCACGTCGTCCTGCCAGTCGTGGCGGCTGTCGCGCGTGCGGTTGTGGAATACGAGATTGCCGTCGGCGTCGGCGCCGAAGTAGACGTGGCGGGTGTCGGGGTCGAGCTTGTCGCGGAGCATCAGCCCGGTCAGCGGACCGCGGGCGGCGTCGAGGCGAGCGGTCAGCGTGAAGCTGCCGGGCAACGGGCGGCTGACGAAGTGGAGTTCGTCCTCGATGGTGCGCTTCAGGAGCTGGTAGTCGTCGCCCTCGCCGAGCCCGTCGCCCTTGGCGCCCAGCACGCGCACGGTCGATCCGCGTACGGCCGCGCTGCCCGAGCGGGCGGTGCCCAGGGCGTCGTCGCGCCAGCCGGACCTGGCGAGACCCTGCGAGACGGAGGCGGGGAGCTTGGTGCGGATCGTGTGCGAAGTCGCCCCGGAACCAAGCCCGTTGACCGCCGTGACCGTGTAGTAGTACGTCTCACCGCTGCGTGCCGTCGTGTCCGTGAAGTGCCGTCCCGTCGCCTTCGGGGCGATCAGGGCGTACGGTCCGGGCCGGCGTGTGGCACGCCTGACCTCGTAATGAGTAGCACCGGCCGTGGTCTGCCAGGTGACGGTGACCGCACCGTCGCCGGGCAGCGTGTGCACGAAGTCGACGTGGGCAGGCGGCAGTTGAGGAATGTCGGCCGACGACAGCTTCAGCACCACACCACTCTTCGCCGGTACGGTCACCCTGCCACCCCGTATCGCCAGCTCCTTGCCGCTGACCAGGTCGAGGACCGTGGACCCCGAGTGGCCCGCCGGGATCTGCACGTCGTACGCGCGCTCGTTGCCGTACACCTTCCGCGTCGTGTTGAAGACGAAGAAGTAGCGGCCGTAACGGGCGGTCAGCAGGTCCGGGTAGCCCGAATAGGCGTGGTCGGCCTCGAAGTTCTCGCGACGGACCGTGCCGACGCCGGGCTGGTAGGTGATGGGGGCGATCTCGCCGGCCAGCGCCTGCGGCGCCCCGCCGTCCCCCGTCTGCTGGTCCTCCATGAAGTCGACGTCGATGTTGTCCATACGGGCCCAGTAGTCCTCGTACTGGAAGAGCCCGTCGGAGTTGAGCTGCACGAGGTGGTCGCGGTTGGCGTACCGGGCGTGCAGTCGGCCGTTGCGGGCGAACCCCCGCTGCCGCTCGTTGAGTTGGCCCCACAGGTGCAGATCGCCGTCGCGCAGCGACACGAACATGCAGTCCACGTCGACCCAGGCGAAGCGCTCGTACTCGCTCTTCTTGACGGCGAGCGCGTCGAGTTCGGCGGCGGTGTAGCAGTCGAAGTCGGTGTGGGGGTGGACGATGCCGGTCGGCTCGTGGGCCTTGAGGTAGGCGTAGGTCTCGCCGAGTTTCAGGTCGTACTTGCTCTTGGCCTTCACCGAGGCGAAGGTGTTGAAGTACTGGTGGTCGGCGAGCTGTTGCTGGGCGAAGCCGACGGTCTCGCGGGCGTGGGCGCGGACCTGCTTCCACTCTTCGCCGGCGTAGCGGTCGGGGTGCTGGGCGATGTGGTGGGCCAGGGAGACGTAGTTGAGGATCTTGCCCTCGGAGATACGGAGCACATAGCCGGGAAATCCCGGGTAGTTGGTGTTGCGCTCGTCGATCACCATCTCCATACGCATGGAACGCTTCAGGTTGTCGTCGAGGTCCGTCATCCGGGCCTGGGAACGGGCGTGCAGATTGCGCAGCGCGATCTCCAGGATGCGATCGTTCAGCTCCTCATCGTCCTTGTGGCCCCAGGTCCGGTGGAACCACTCGGGGAGGTAGTTGGTGGACTCCCCGTAGTTTGCGACGTAGCCGTTCTCGCGGGTATGGCCGGCCTCGGTGATACCGGTGAAATGCCTGCCGAGCGGAAGCCGGCGCACCACGTTTCCGTCCTTGTCGAGCTTCGACTTTGCGAGGCCCTTGATGACGTACTTGATGTAGTCGTCGGTCCAGCGGGCCGTGGTGTCGTGGTAGAAGAGCGAATGGAAGAGGTCCAGCTCCTGGCCGTCCGGACCGACGAGCACCTCTTCACCGAGAAAGGGCAGCCAGCCGAGCGCCTCGCCCGCGATGCGATGGCTGCGCTCCTTGCCCTCGTAGAACTTGGAGCCGATGACGCGCAGCCCTTCGTGGGCTTCCCAGGCGCCCTCGTACGTGTACATCACCTGGTTGTAGATGTACGAGAGCCGGGAGCGCGCGTAGTCGAAGTTGGCTTTCAACACCCGGCCCCAGGCGGCGCGGCGGGTCAACGGTGAGCCGTCGAAGTCGACGTCCTTGAGGGAGGCCTCGCCCTCGCTCGTGCCGGTGGCGAAGGGCTCGTCAAGGAAGGCCTCGAAGGCCTCACGTCCATAGACATCGTTGTCGGCAATCAGATTCTCCACGACGTACAGGGCCTCGCCGAGCGCCCCGTAGTAGCCGCCCCAGTCGCCCTGGTGGCCGCCACGGGCGAGCAGCCTGGTGTTGCCGTAGTAGTCCTTGGTGTGGTTGTCGACGCACTTGAAGACGCGCAGCAGGGCAGCCTTCTTGCCGGCGGCGGACTGGGCCGGGCACCAGGCGGCCTGGGTCAACGCGGTGGCGTAGAAGCGGAGTTCGTCCTGGTAGCGGACGATGGAGAGGCGGCCCGTGGCCGAGGCGTCGATCCTCGCCGAGTAGTCGGTGAAGAGCTTCACCTGGCTCGCCACATAGTCGTCGACCAGGGCCTGCTTCTGCTCCTCCGAGAGGTCCGTGACGGTGTCCGTGGGCGGGGTGTAGTCGGCCTGCGGTTCGTCGCTCACGTCGAGGTACGCGCCGGTGTGGGTGTAAGCCCGGTAGTAGCCGCGGGAATTGGCGGTGACCTTGGCGTTGAAGGCGTTGTCATACGTCCGCAGAGTGATCTCGACTGCCTCCTGCCCCCGTGTGTGCTCCAGGGGCAGCATCGTCGTGGCGTAGAAGAAGCGGCCGGGCAGGGGGCGGTTGGTGCCGGTGTTCAGGGCCTCGTAGTCGCCGGAGCGGCGATAGCCGATCTGCTCGCCGTTGATGTACGCGATCGTCTTGTACGTCGAGGGGTCGCCGCCCCAGAACTTGACGGTGAGGTAGTTCTGGTGGACCGGGTCGACCTTCATGGTGAAGCGGAGGTCGCCGCCCTTGATGTCGACGGGATCAAGAGGCTTGGCAACGCGGGCCTTGTCACCCGCGTTGCCGTCGACGACCGCGGTGTTGTCGGTGGTGAGGTCGTGGACGGACTCGGAGTCCGGGTCGCCGAAGTCGAGAAGGTCGAGGCGGCGGGCGCCCTCGGCTGCCGCCGCCTCGACGGCTGGGGCCTGACCGACGGCCGCCGTGGACCAGCCGCTCAGGGCAAGCACACTGGTCCCGGCGGCGGCACCGGCCAGGACGGATCTTCTGGTGACGGGCATGCGGGTTCCTTACGGGTGCGGTGGGCAGGGCAGAGCCACCGCTCGGGGCGCATCCGAGGGCCGCTATAGAAATCGGTCTCTATGGAAGCTAAGAGGCTCCACAGCAAGTGGCAAGGCGTAGTGCACGGAAAAGTGCCTCACGGCTCAACTTTGGGAGCTGAGCACGGGATTACGAACCAGTAGCGGCCGGAACGGCAACCGTGATCTTAGAGACCGGTTGCCCTGGAGAGCCGAAGCCGGGGGCTTGGCCGAGCCGAACTCAACGGCCGGGCCGACGGGTCGAGTCCCGCAGCACCACATGCGTGCCGAGCACCAGGTGCTGGCTGTCGGGGAGTTCGTCGCGGTGCAGGGCCAGCCGAACGGCGGCGCGGCCCAGCTCCTCCTGCGGAACGTTGACGGTAGTGAGCGCGGGATAGACGTCCCTGGCCACAGGAATGTCGTCGTATCCCGCGACGGCGACGTCGTCCGGGATACGCCGCCCGCCCTCGCGCAGGGCCTGGATCACGCCGGCCGCGACCATGTCCGTAGCCGCGAACACCGCCGTGAACTCCCGCCCAGCCGCGAGGAGTTGCCGCGTCAGCTGATACCCGACCGACCGCGAGAAGGCCCCGTCCAGAATCAGCTCGGGCTCCGGGGCGAGACCGAGCAGTTCATGGGCCCGGGTGAAGCCGCTGATCCGCTGGCCACTGGTGGACAGGCCGGGCA
Organism: Streptomyces pseudoechinosporeus; assembly: GCF_054783935.1. Lineage (NCBI taxonomy): Bacteria > Bacillati > Actinomycetota > Actinomycetes > Kitasatosporales > Streptomycetaceae > Streptomyces > Streptomyces pseudoechinosporeus. Next base: position 81,077 of record NZ_BAAGPS010000011.1, on the reverse strand, counting down.
TACGGCCCACGTACGCGATGCGCCGGTGCCCCGACGACAGCAGGTGGGTGGTCATGGCGAAGGCGCCGCCCTCGTTGTCGTACTCGACGACCGTGGCCGGTGTGCCCGGCCCGAGCGGCGGCCTGCCGACCAGCACAAGCCGCGAACCCACCCGGTCCAGGGCGTGCGCGAAGTGCGTCATCCGGTCCTGGTACGCCTTGTCCTGCCAGGCTCCGCCGACCACGATCACGGCGTCGGCCCGCTGCTCACGCATGGTCTCGACAACGGCGAGCACTCGCTTCGGGTCGCCGTGCGTGGTGCACAGCATGCACAGCCGGCCCTCCTCGGAGGCCTGTTCCTCCACGCCGCGTGCGATATGGGCGTAGAAGGGCCCGGTCACATCGTCGACCACGAACGCGACGGTCTTGTTCGTCGAACCGCCGAGCGCCCGGGCGTGCGCGTTGACCACGTAGTCCAGCTCGCGTATGGCCTTGAGCACCCGCGCGCGCGTGCTCGCGGCGACCGGGTAGGTGCCGCCGAGGACACGGGAGACCGTCGAGGCGGAGACCCCCGCCCGCGCGGCGACGTCCCGGACCGTGGACGCGTCCCTGCTTGCCTCGGGCTCCGTCTTCTTGGCCACCGCTCGGCCCCCTCCCCGCATTGGTGCACGTCACCCTACGAGACGCGGCGCGGACGTCGACCACCACTCCTTGCGCCGATGGTCATGCGGCGCGTCCCAGCTCCGTATGGTCGATGCGGTGGGCGAGTTCGCGACCGGAGAGCAGCCGCTCCACCTCCTCGACGACGGTGAGACCAAGGCGCGCCACCTCGTTGCCCTGCGAGCCGGCGAGATGCGGGGTGATGAACGCGTTCGGCAGGTCGAAGAGCGGCGAGTCGACGGGCAGCGGCTCCGGGTCCGTGACGTCGAGGATCGCGCTGATCCGCTCGGCGCGCAGCTCGTCGACCAGCGCGTCGTGGTCGAGGAGCGCGCCGCGCGCGGTGTTGATGAGGACCGATCCGGCGGGCATCAGGGCGAGTTCGCGACGGCTGATCAGATGCCGGGTCTCGGGGGTCTCCGGGGCGTGGATGCTCACGATGTCGCTGGTGCGCATCAGCTCGTCGAGCGGCAGCAGGGGTACGCCGAGCTGGGCGGCCCCGGCCTCGTCGACGTACGGGTCGGCCAGGCTCACCAACAGGTCGAAGGGGCGCAGCAGTTCGATGAGGCGGCGGCCGATGCGGGAGGCGCCGACGATGCCGATCCGGCGGCCGAAGTTGCCGATGCCCGGCACGATGTCCCCGTAGGGGAAGGCGCGTTCGGTGCGGAGGCGGTCCCGTTGGGCGAAGAGGTCCTTGCCCGCGAGCAGGATCATGGCGAGCGTGTACTCGGCCACGGGCAGCGCGTTGGCACCGGCCGCCGAGGAGACGACGAGACCGCGCTCCCAGACCGCCGGTGTGGTGAAGCTCTTGACCGAGCCCGCCGCGTGCAGCACGGCCCGCAGCTTCGGTGCCGCGTCCAGCACGCTCACGTCGAGAGGGGGACAGCCCCAGCCGGTGATCAGGATCTCGGCCCGGGAGAGGGTCTCGCGTACGCCGGGGTCGGTGAAGTCCTCGACCACCAGAGTGGGATCGATTTCTACAGCCTCACGCAGACGGGCCAGCACTTCCGCCGGGAAGACCTGCGACACGTTCTCGGCGCTCATGGCGAACAGCGCGACGGGGCGCTCACGTTGGGGTGAGGAGCTCCCCGGGGAGTGGTCGGGCAACGAACTGGCCTCCGGCTCGGTGAGGTGGGTATAGCGACCGGTCTATGACAACCGGTCTCTACGGTATGGGTCGTTGAGCGAGAGGGTCAATGGATATGAAAGCGCTTTCTGCTGCCCCGGGTACGGCTTCTCAAGTGCCGCGCCGGAAGCCAGACCTGTCGGCTGATCACCCGTTCGACTTCGTATGAGTCGCGCAGACGCTTCTGGACGGCCCCTTCCCTGATCACGGGTCCGGCGCTCACCGGCTGGTGGCCGGCCGCGAATTGCCGCCGCCCTCGTGAGGGCGGGCCGCGCACGATCACGGCCGTGGCTCGGTCCGGTTACCGTCTCGGGCCCGCGACGGCGTAGGCCGCGGTGCCGGCGACCGCGAGGACCAGGGCCGTCCAGGTGCCCGCTGCCGTGCCGGGTGGCAGCAGCATCCAGGTCGTCACCTGCATCGGCGCACTCGTCGGGGGCGGGGCGAAGAACGTGAACGAGAGCCAGGCGAACGGCAGCGTCCATGCGTACTGGCCGCCCGAGAGCGCCGCGCCCAGGGCGACCAGTCCCATCAGGCCCGCGCTGTTGCGGACGACGAACGCGGTGGTGGCGATGTCCTCACCCGTTGTCTGCACTGTCAGCAGCACGGCAGCGACGACCGCGCCGGCGAGCAGCACGTGTGCCACTCTGCGAGGCACCCAGCGGATCGCGGCCGTCCGGTCCAGCGCGAGGTCCTGCCCGCTGAGCCCGATCGAGGCTGCCATCGCCCCCGTAGCGAGGACGAGCGCGGCCGGCCGCGGATCACCGGGCCCTGCGCTGCCGTCCCGGGCAAGTGCCCACACCGCCACCCCGCTGATCACCACCACGGCGAGTGACGCGGGCACCTGCCGCGAGCGCGCATACAGCGTCAGCCATCTCACCGGGACGCACCGCCCTTCAGCGCGTCGAACGCGTCGCCCTTGCAGGAGAGCGCGGCGGCGCGCATCGCGTTGATCCGCGAGAGCTGCTCGGCCCGCGGCAGCGCCTTGAGTTCCGTCCACACCGGGCGGGCCTCGGCGTCGACCTCGCGGCGCAAACTCGCTGACGCTGTGCCGGGCAGCGACCTGAAGTCCCCGAGGACCCAGCCCACCGCGACGGTCTGCGCGAAGTCATCATTCCCGAAGCCGCTCCAGCCCACGGGGGTGCACCCTGGCACCATGCCTTTGGCGATCAGGGCCCAGGTCAGCTCCTCGCCCTTCGCGGCGGCGATGATGTCGTCGTCGAAGTCGAAGAGCACGGTCTCGCGGGACCACTGCGGCGTGGATCCTTCCGGCAGTATGGCGGTGTTCTCCCGGACCGAGACCGGCGCCTGACCGCCCAGGGCGCCGTGCAGCAGGCGCAGCGCCTTTTTGCCGGGACCCGCGAGGTCGGCGAGTCGTGCCTGGTGCGTCTTCGTCACGCACACCGGGCCGTCGCACACCAACTCCGCGGCGGCCTCGTCGACGACGTACATCCGGCGCGGGTCGGAGGGGAGGACGAGCAGGGCGATCACCGCGCCCGCCAGGACGGGCGTCAGGGCGATCAGCCGGGCGCGCCGGGTCACGGCGGCCAGCAGCGCGAAGCCGGTCGCGGTCATGCCGAGCAGCCAGATCGTCTGCCCGGCGTGCACGGAGGCGGAGAGCGTGACGAACGCCTCGCGCACCTCTTCCGCCGTCGGTGACAGCAGCGAGATGCGGTTCGGCTCCGTGCTCGGAAGCCCCGCCGCGGTGACCGTCTCCGTCCGGCCCAGCGACATGTGCATGAGGGCCGTGAACACGAAGGCGGCCATGGCCAGCGCGGGCGGGGTGAGCACGGACGGCAGGGCCCGCCCGGCCCCCATGCCCAGCACGGCGCCCGCGACGAGAGAGAGTGCCCCCACCAGCGAGATCGGCAGCCACCCGAGGTGCGTGTACTCGGTGTTGGCGAGCACCTGGACCACGCCCACGAGGACGAGGAGCGTAAAGGCCGAGGCCAGCGTGATCGCCGTCGTACCCGCCAGCGTGGCCGCGCGGTGCCAGGCGGGCCGCGGCGTGCTCGTCAGCAGCTCGGACATCTTCGAGCGGTGGTCGCGCAGGCCCTGTAGTGCCCCGAGCCCCACGGCGAGCGGCCACAGGTAGAACAGCAGGGAGCGGGTCCACAGGGCCATGGACGTCCACTGGGCCGTCCACGCCGTGGTGCCCTTCCACCATCCAGCGTTGATCAGGTACAGGAACGCCAGCGCGGTCGTCAGGACCACGGCGCCGGCCCACGGGGCGACGGAGCGCTTCAGCTCGATGCGCAGGACACTCGTGTTCACCAGGCGCCCCGTCCCTGGCCGGGGCCCTGCAGCAGCGCCGAGTAGCCGCGCTCCAGCGGGCTGTCCCCCACGTGCTCCGGGCCGCCCACCGAGGCCAGCTCGTCCGGAGGGCCCTGGAAGACCAGTCGGCCCTCGGCGAAGAGCACCACGTCGGTACAGGCGGCGGCCACGTCCTCCACCAGATGGGTCGAGACGACCACGCAGGTGTCCGTACCCAACTCCTGCAGCAGCTCGCGGAAGCGCAGCCGCTGCGCCGGGTCCAGGCCGACCGTCGGTTCGTCCAGCAGGAGGATCGTCGGGTCGTTGACGATGGCCTGGGCGATGCCGGCCCTGCGCACCATGCCGCCCGACAGTGCCTTCATCTTGTCGTCGGCGCGATCCGCCAGACCCACTCGCTCCACGGCGCGCTGCACCGCCGCGGGGATCTCCGCCTTCGGCACCTCCTTCAGCCACGCCATGTACTCGACGAACTCGCGCACCGTGAAGCGCTTGTAGTAGCCGAACTCCTGCGGCAGGTAACCGATCCGGCGGCGCAGCGCGCGGAGCCCGCCCATGCCGCCCGCGGACTCGCCGAGTATCTCCAGGGTGCCCTCGGCGGGGCGCAGCACGGTGGCCAGCGCCCGGATGAGGGTGGTCTTGCCCGCCCCGTTGGGGCCGAGCAGGCCGTGTACGCCGGTGCCCAGTGACAGGTCGAGGCCGTCGACGGCCATCCGTTTCCTGCCGACCCTGACCTTCAGCCCGGTGGCCTGGATCTCCCAGGCGTAGGCCGTCGGTGCGATGTCGGCCGCGCTCACCGCGGACCTCATGTGGTGTTCCTTTCCAATGGTCATCGATGGGTTCCCAGCACGGAGTACGCGCCCCTGCGAGCAATCACGACACCGATGCCGAGCGCGAGGATCAGCCCCCACACGGGCAGACCGCCCGTCTGCAGGGCGAAGGTCGTACGGCTGGTGGCCAGGGTCGGCGCCACGACCACGGCGGCCCACACGGCCGCCAGCACGACGGCGGCGCGGGTCACACCGACGACACCGCCGAGCGCCAGCGTCGTCGCCGTGAAGGCCAGACAGGGCAGCAGCCACTGAGCCACCATCACCCCCGTCACCCATCCCCCCACCAGCAGCGCGGGGACGACCACGCCGAGCACGGACGCGGTGCGCCGCAGCACCAGATAGAGCCCGGCCCTGGGCACCGAGGCCGTCAGTTCGTACGCCGGGTCCAGACCACGCGACCACGATGCCGCGACGCCGAGTACGGGCAGGACCGGCGCGAACAGCAGCACCAACGACACCTCGCCGGAACCGGAGCCGGTGCCGGTGCCGACCAGGTCGAGCAGCAGGGCCAGCAGCGTCAGGCCCACGACCATGGCCAGCCACGGCACCATCGTGGGCGTCAGCCACCTCGACAGCCGGGCCGACCAGCGCCGTACGCGCGGCATCGTGGCGGTGACCGCCAGCTGGGGTTCGAGGCCGGACCACACGGTGTCGACGAGCGACGCCACGGCGGGCACCTCGGCACCGACGGCGGCGGAGAGCCGGTCACGGCACACCCGGCACGCCTCCAGATGGGCCTCCACGGCCCACACCTCGTCGGCGGAGAGTTCCGTACCGCCACGCGCGTATCCCTCGATGATCCGCGTCGACGCGTGTTCCACACTCATGTCAGCGCCCTCCGCATCGCGATCCGGGCCCGGCGGGCACGGGTCTTGACCGTGCCCTCGGGCAGCCCGAGCAGGACCGCGGTCTCCCGGACGGACAGCCCGTCGAGCACCATGGCCTGCAGTACCTGTCTCAGCTCCGGCGCGAGGCACCGCAGCGCGTCCCCGACATCACCGCCGACGGTCGCCGCGAGCGCCTCCTCCTCGGCGGCGGGCGCCGCGTCCGGCACGGCGGCGGCCGGCGGCGGCTCCGCGTGGTGAGCCCTGCGCCGGAACGCGTCGACCAGGCGGCGCGCCGCAATCGTCCACAGCCAACCAGTGGCCGTCCCTCCGGCCGCGGCCCCGGCGAACGCACCCGCCGCGCGCCACACCGCCAAGTAGGTCTCCTGCATGACCTCCGCGACGATCTGCTCGTCCACACACCGGCGGCGCAGCCGCACCGCCATCCACGGCGACGTACGCCGGTACAACTCCTCGAACGCGGCACGGTCGCCTTTTGCCACCAGCCGGACGAGACGCTCCTCGTCCAACTCGTGCAGCGCTGCCCTGGTTGATCTCACACCCGCTAGACGTCCGAGCCGCGCCGCGGGTTTTCTCCCCAACGTGATCCCCGCCACATGTGCGAGCGCGGAAGGGAGGCATCGAGGTCTGGCCCGCCCCGATCGCGCACTGGCACTCACAGAGCGGCGGACGGCATGATGTCCACCCAGAACCCGAGGGGGTAGTCATGAGATCGCGCATGCAGTGGATCCACGGCCGCGGGGAGCATGTCGTCGTCGAACGCAAACAGACGTCCATGGCCGAGATCTTCGTCAAGTTCTTTGTCCTGGCCGGCCTGCTGTATATGCCGGTTCTCATCTTCGACTGGCGTGAGTGGATCCCGTTCGCCGGGGCCAGCGTCTACCTGCTGTGGGAACTCGGCCGCCTCAACAGCGCACTCGGCGAGCTCGCCGACCTCTGGAACGAGCAGCACCAGCAGCGGCAGGAGCCGGCTCGAAGCGACTCCCTCAAGTGACACAGCCGGCCGGCGACCGGATGACGATTCCGCCGTCGCCCCGGGCACTCGCCTCCCAGGAAGCCCATCCGCCCGTCAAGGTAGCTTCCACCTACAGCAGAGGGCTTCCTGGGGAGGGACCACATGGCAGGGATGACAGAGCCCGTGACCAACTGGGCGGGCAACATCACCTACTCCGCCAAGGAGTTGCACCGCCCGCACTCGCTCGACGCGCTGCGCACGCTCATCGCGCAGAGTGCCCGGGTGCGGGTGCTGGGCAGCGGGCACTCGTTCAACGAGGTCGCCGACCCGGGCAGCGAGGGCGCGCTGGTCTCGCTGACCGCGCTGCCGCCGTCGGTGGAGGTGGACACGGCGGCTCGTACGGTGCGGGTGGCCGGCGGGGTGCGGTACGCGGAGCTGGCGCGGCGCGTCCATGAGTACGGGCTCGCGTTGCCCAACATGGCCTCGCTGCCACACATTTCGGTCGCGGGCTCGGTGGCGACCGGCACGCACGGCTCGGGGAACACCAACGGTTCGCTGGCCGCGCCCGTACGCGAGGTCGAACTGGTCACCGCTGACGGCTCGTTGCTGACGATCGGCCGCGGCGACGCCCGCTTCGACAGTGCCGTGACCTCCCTGGGCGCGCTCGGCGTGGTCACCGCGCTCACCCTCGACCTGGAGCCGGACTTCGAGGTCGCCCAGCAGGTGTACGGCCAATTCCCCCTCTCCGGCCTGGACTTCGAGACGGTGTCGGCGACGGCGTACAGCGTGAGCCTGTTCACCGACTGGCGGCAGTCGGGCTTCGTGCAGGCGTGGGTGAAGCGCCGCACCGACCAGCCGCTGCACGACTTCCCGTGGGCCGAGCCCGCCACCGAGGCCATGCACCCCGTGCCGGGCATGCCCGCCGGGAACTGCACGCAGCAGTTCGGCGTGCCGGGCCCCTGGCATGAGCGACTTCCGCATTTCCGCGCCGAGTTCACCCCGAGCAGCGGCGCCGAGCTCCAGTCGGAGTACCTGCTCCCACGCCCGTACGCGCTCGACGCCCTGCACGCTCTCGACGCGATCCGCGCGACGATCGCCCCGGTCCTGCAGATCTGCGAGGTCCGCACGGTCGCCGCCGACAGCCAGTGGCTGAGCCCCGCGTACGGGCGGGACACCGTGGCGTTCCATTTCACCTGGGTCCCGGACACGGCAGCCGTGCTGCCCGTGGTGCGGCGCATCGAGGAGGCACTCGCGCCTTTCGATCCGCGCCCGCACTGGGGCAAGGTGTTCACCACGCCACCGGCCGCGCTGCGCGAAAGCTATCCGCGGATCGACGCGTTCACGGCGCTGGCCGAGGAGCTGGACCCGGCGGGCACGTTCCGGAACACCTTCGTCCGCGAGGTGCTCGGCGCCTAAGCGCTCCGCTGGAAGGACGGTGATGAACCTGCGGGCCGGTGGGGGCTGGTCGCGCAGTTCCCCGCGCCCCTATCGGGGCCTGCGGCCCCTCAAGCGGGCGCGGTACCGCACCGGACTTCACCAAGGCCGCCAAGTCGACCCCATAGACTTTCTACAGCCCCTTTCCTAACCCCTTGTCGAAAGTCCGGTGCAGGCCATAGCCTTGCGCCGCGCCGGGGCCGACGTGGCTCGGCTTGGGTCTGAAAGGATCGAGGGGGCCGCCGGTGAAGCGCACATCACGCGACATACGCACCGCGAACCGCTATGAGGTGCTGCGCCAGATCATCGCCGAGTCGCCCACGTCCCGGCAGGAGTTGGCGGCCGCCACCGGGCTGAGTCTGGCCACGGTGGCCACGCTGGTCGGTGAGTTGCTGGACCTCAAGATGCTCACGGAGGTCGGGTTCGAGGACTCGGCGGGTGGCCGCCCGAGGGGCCTCGTGGCCGTCAACGCGTCGGGGGGCGCGTTGATCGGTGTGGACATCGCGGAGACGTACATACGTGTCGAGCTGTTCGACCTCGCGCTGAACGTGCTGGCCCGCGCGGACGAGGACATGCGCCCAGGTGAGAGCCGTCCGGCGCAGGTCGTCGGGCATGTCGCCACGGCCGTCGGCTCGGTGGTCGCGCAGGCCGGGGTCGAGGGCGCGCGTGTTCTCGGGGTCGGTGTCAGCGTGCCGGGGCAGGTGGACCGCGCCACCGGCATCGCGGAGTACGCGCCGAACTGGGACTGGCACGACGTGCCCCTGCTCGATCTGCTCTCCGAGCACATCTCGTATCCCCTGTACCTCGACAATCCGCTGCGCGCCTGTGCGGTCGCCGAGCTGTGGTTCGGCGCGGCCCGCGGCCGGGGCAACGCCGTGGTGGTGAACCTCGGCACCGGGGTGGGCGCCGGACTCGCCTTCGGCGGCGGGCTCCATCGCGGGGTCAGCAACAGCGCGGGCGAATGGGGCCACACCACGCTCGTACTGGACGGGCGGCTCTGCCACTGCGGCAACCACGGATGCGTGGAAACGTATGTGGGAGCGCCCGGAATCATGCAGAACCTGCGGGAGTTGAGCCCCCGCAGTCCGCTGCACCACCCCGAGGACCAGACGGCGACCATCGACGCCCTGGCCCGTGGAGTCGCCGCCCAGGATCCGGTGGCGGTCAAGGTGGTCCGGGACACGGCCCGTTACCTCGGGGCCGGCATCGCGGACCTGGTGAACCTGCTCAACCCCGAGGTGGTCGTGCTCAGCAGCTGGGTCGCGGCCGCCCTCGGCGAACCCCTGCTCGACGAGGTCCGCGAGGCGGTGGCCCGGCACGCACTGAAGCGGCCACTGGCCGCCACCGAGATCGTCCTGTCCCCCATTCCCACCGATCCGGTGTGCCTCGGCGCGGCGACGTTCGCGCTCGAGGGCGCCCTGTCCTCGGTCACCCAGAAGGCCAACCAGAGAACGACCCACCGACGCACCTGGTCCAAGCAGTAACCAGCCCCAGTAACCAGCCGACCCGAGGTCCCCGGGGCCCCCACGTTCGGAATTCCGAACCGGACACAACGCTTCGAACAGGCTTCGTCCAACCCCTTGCCGAAGCCTTAGCCGAAGGTTAACGTCCCGCACCGCACCTGGATTTGAGCCACTGGCTCATCGAGCGCTCGAGCCGTAGCCGCACTTAGAAGACAAGGACGTCAGCATGTCGGCACTGAACAGCAACAACTGGGACCGTCGATCCGTACTGCGGGCCGCCGCAGGCCTCGCCGCCCTCGGCCCGCTGGCCGCGTGCGGCGGCAACACCGGCCGTTCCGAGGGAGGCGCCTCGGGCAAGGCCCTGACGCAGTACTTCCACGCTTACGGTGAGGCCGGCACGCAGGAGGCCATCAAGCGTTACGCGAAGGACTTCGACGGGGCCAACGTGGCCACGCAGTGGATCACCGGCTCCAACTTCGAGAGCAAGCTGTTCTCGGCCCTGCTCACCGAGAACGCGCCCGACGTCTTCGAGTTCCACCCGCAGCTCCAGCTCATCGAGAGCGGCCAGGTCGCGGACCTGAGCGACCTCGTCAACCCGGTCAAGGACGACTTCAACCCCGCCGACATCAAGTCGCACACCATCGACGGGAAGATATGGGGCGTCCGCATGATCGACGACCCGCAGTTCTTCTACTACCGCAAGTCGATGCTGGAAAAGGCGGGCGTCGATGTGCCGCAGACGCTCGACGAGCTCGTCGAGGCCGCCGCCAAGCTCACCACCGACAAGGTCAAGGGCCTGTTCATCGGCAACGACATGGTCCAGACAAACTACTGCCTGATGTGGTCCTCGGGCGCGGACCAGCTCACCGCCGACAACCAGATCGCGTACCACACGGACGCGGTGGCCGAGAACCTGGCGAAGTACCGCACGATGTTCAAGGCCGGCCATCTGCTGACCGGAGCGCCCGCCGACTCCTGGGACCCCTCCGCTCTGATCCAGGGCCTGTGTGCGATCCAGTGGAGCGGCATGTGGGCCATGCCCGCGCTGCAGAAGGCGCTCGGCGACGACCTCGGCATCTTCCCCTACCCCGTCGCCGCGGACGGGGCCAAGCCGTCCGTCTTCAACGGCGGTTGGTCGATGTTCGTGAACGCCAAGGGCAAGAACGTCGACCTGGCCAAGGAATACGTGAAGTGGCTCTGGATCGACCAGAAGGAGCACCAGGAGGACTGGGCGCTCAGCTACGGTTTCCACGTCCCTCCGCGCAAGTCGATCGCCGAGTCCGCCGAAAAGCTCAAGTCGGGTCTGCCGGCTGAGGGTGTCAAGTTCTTCAACGAGTACGGACGGTTCGAGAACCCGCACTGGACGCAGGCGATGATCACCTCGTTCGAAGAGGTGATCGCCGACGTCGTACGCAAGGGCGTGGAGCCGGAGAAGGCCCTCGACACCGCGGATGCGAAGGTCAACCGCGAACTCAAGAAGCTCTTCGGATAGGCCGCCGGACAGGTAACGACATGTCGACCACGACTACGCGTGACGCCACGCGCCCCGCCCCGGCCAAGGTCTCCAAGACCAAGCCGCGGCGGGGCGTGCGGGGCACCACGTTCAACTTCTGGCTCTTCACCGGACCGTTCCTCATCGGTCTGCTGATCTTCGTCTACATCCCCATCCTCTGGAGCGCCTGGCTCAGCTTCTACGAAGCGCGCTACACGGTCACCCCGGACAAGTTCGTCGGCTTCGACAACTACGAGTACATGCTGACGAACGGCGACTTCGTCGGGTCGCTGGGGACCTTCACCGTCTTCGCCGCGATCGTCGTGCCGATCACCTGGGCGCTGTCGCTGGGCCTGGCGCTGATGGTGCACCGGCTGCGCTTCATGAAGGCGTTCTTCCGGTCGGTCTTCTTCCTGCCGACGGCGGTCAGCTTCGTCGCCGCCTCGCTGATCTGGAAGATGTCCATCTTCAGCGGCGTGCGCTTCGGGCTGATGAACACCGTCCTTGGCTGGTTCGGCATCGAGAACGTCGCCTGGCTGGCCGACCCCAATCCGCCCTGGTACTGGCTGGTCATCGTCACTCTGCGACTGTGGCTGCAAGCCGGCTTCTACATGATTCTGTTCCTGGCAGCATTGCAGAACATCCCGCCGTCGCTGTACGAGGCCGCCGCCATCGACGGCGCCAGGCCGGGCTGGCAGACCTTCTGGTACATCACGCTGCCCCAACTGCGGGCGACGTCAACCGCCGTGATCCTGCTGCTGCTTGTGGCCGCGTATCAAGCCTTCGACGAGTTCTTCAACCTGATCACGAAGACGACATGGGGCCGACCACCACTCGTGGAGCTGTACTACACGGCCCTGGGTGAGAGCCAGGACTACGGCGCCGGCAGCGCGGGCGCGATGATCCTCACCGTGCTGATCTGCACGGTGACGCTGCTGCAAGGGAAGATCATGGGCTTCGGAAGGGGGGACGAGGGCAAGTGACCACCACCACGCCTCCGATCAAGGAAACCGCGCCCCGGGTGAGCAAGAGCAAGCCGCAACGCATCAGGCGCGGCAGCGTCATCAGCTCCACCGGCCTCTACATCGCCACCGGCGTCGCGGCCTTCCTCTTCCTGGTCCCCTTCTATCTGATCGTCCGCAACGCCCTCTCCACGGACGCCGAGATCACCGGCGAGGAGTGGAAGTTCTTCCCCACCGACATCCAGTGGGGCAACATCAGCGAGCTGTTCAGCGACAACACCGTGCCGTACGCGACGTCCCTGTGGAACTCCACGATCGTCGGCGTCGCGCACACCGTGGGCGTTCTGCTGGTGTGCTCGCTGGCGGGGTACGGCCTTGCGCGCATCCCGTACAAGCACGCCAACAAGATCTTCTACCTGGTCCTGGTGACCCTGATGGTGCCGGCCGCCGTCACCTTCGTACCGAGCTTCGTGCTGGTCTCGTCGCTCGGCTGGGTGTCGAGTTTTCGCGGTCTCATCATTCCGGGGCTTTTCAGTGGTTTCACCTGCTTTCTGTTCCGGCAGTACTTCTTGGGGTTCCCCAAGGAGTTGGAGGAGGCGGCGCGCGTGGACGGACTCGGGTACTGGGGCGCGTACTGGCGCGTCGTCGTGCCCAACTCGCTGAACTTCTTCGCGGCCATCGCCACCATCACCTTCATCCAGGGCTGGAACGCCTTCCTGTGGCCGCTGGTCATCGGCCAGGACCAGGAGGCGTGGACGGTCCAGGTGGCGCTCTCCTCGTACATGACCAACCAGACCGTCAACTTCCATCTGATCTTCATGGCGACCGCCATCTCGATCCTGCCCCTGGTGCTCGTGTTCCTCTTCCTCCAGCGCTGGCTGGTGCAGGGGGTCGCGCAGACAGGCATCAAGGGCTGACACCTTCTTCTCAGGACGCAGGAGACCGATTTCATTGCGCACCACCACTTCCGTCGACTACGTCGAAGACGTCTCGCCCGGGAGCGGGGCCCTACCGCCCCGCGCCTGGTACGCGTCCTCCGACGCCGCCTCCCTTTCCCTGAACGGAAGTTGGCGCTTCCGACTGTCGGCGACCGCCGACGCCGAGGACGACTCGTTCGCGGCGGACGGGTACGACGCCGGGGACTGGGCCGAAGTGTCGGTCCCCGGCCACTGGGTCCTTCAGGGCCACGGCTCGCCCATCTACACCAACCACCTCTACCCGTTCCCGGTCGACCCGCCGCGCGTGCCGACCGAGAACCCGACCGGTGATCATCTGCGGGTCTTCGACCTGCCGGACGACTGGCCGGCTCTGACGGACGGCGGCTCGGTACTGCGCTTCGATGGTGTGGAGTCCTGCGCCCGCGTCTGGCTGAACGGCACCGACATCGGCGAGTTCAAGGGCTCCCGGCTGCCGCACGAGTTCGCGGTGGGCCATCTGCTGAAGCCGGCGGGGAACGTCCTTGCCGTCCGTGTTCACCAGTGGTCGGCGGGCTCGTACCTGGAGGACCAGGACCAGTGGTGGCTGCCGGGCATCTTCCGGGACGTCACGCTGCTGCACCGCCCGGCCGACAGCGCGCTCGACTTCTTCGTGCACGCTTCGTACGACCACGTCAGCGGAGACGGCACCCTGCGTGTCGACTCCGACGTTGACGGCCGGGTCACCGTGCCCGCCCTGGACATCGATGTCGCGACCGGCGAGTCCGTGACGGTTCCGGTCGAGCCGTGGACGGCCGAGACGCCCCGCCTGTACGACGGCGTGCTGGCCACCGAGGGCGAGCGGATTCCGCTCCGGATCGGCTTCCGTACGGTCGTACTCGAGGACGGCCTGATCAAGGTCAACGGAAAGCCGCTCCTCTTCAAGGGCGTCAACCGGCACGAGTGGCACCCCGAGCGCGGCCGTGCCCTGGACCTGGAGACCATGCGCGAGGACGTGCTGCTGATGAAGCGGCACAACATCAACGCCGTCCGCACCTCGCACTACCCGCCGCACCCGGCCTTCCTCGACCTGTGCGACGAGTACGGACTGTGGGTCATCGACGAGTGCGACCTGGAGACCCACGGCTTCGTCGAGCAGGCCTGGCGCGACAACCCGGTGGACGACGACCGCTGGACTCCGGCGCTGATCGACCGTACGGCCCGGATGGTCGAGCGCGACAAGAACCACCCGTCCGTCGTGATCTGGTCCCTCGGCAACGAGGCCGGCACCGGGCGCGGCCTCACCGCCATGGCCGAGTGGATCCGCGGCCGGGACGGCTCGCGTCTCATCCACTACGAGGGCGACATCAACTGCCGTGACACGGACATGTATTCACGGATGTACGCGGCTCATGACGAGGTCGAGAGCATCGGCCGGGACCTCGACGGGGGCACGCACAGGCGGCGCCAGCTCCCCTTCATCCTCTGCGAGTACGGGCACGCCATGGGCAACGGCCCCGGTGGTATCGCCGACTACCAGCGGATCTTCGAGGCGTACGACCGGCTCCAGGGCGGCTTCATCTGGGAGTGGATCGACCACGGCATCAAGGACGCGCGGTTCGGCTTCGCGTACGGCGGTGACTTCGGGGAGGAGCTGCACGACGGGAACTTCGTCTGCGACGGGCTGATCTTCCCGGACCGGAAGCCGTCGCCGGGGCTCGTCGAGTTCAAGAAGGTGATCGAGCCGGTCCGTATCGAGGGAGACGGCGCGGACGGGACCGTACGGGTCACGAACGCGTACGACTTCGCCGACCTCTCGGCGCTGGCCTTCGAGTGGTCGTACCAGGTGGACGGCAAGACGGTCGAGGCGGGCACGCTGTCCGTGCCGGCGCTGGCGCCGGGCGAGTCGGCGGAGGTGAAGCTGCCGACGCCGCCACCGGGCGACGGGCGCGGGGCCGAGACGCAGTGGACGGTACGGGCGCTGCTGGCGGAGGACACCGCGTGGGGCAGGAAAGACCACGAGGTGGCGTGGGCTCAACTGCCGGTCAGCCCACGGTCGTTGCCGTCTGTCGTGGCAAGTGACAGGCCCAACGCGAGCGAGCGGCTGATCTACGTCGGCCCGGCGTCCTTCGACGTACGCACCGGTGCGCTGAAGACGATCGGCAGGCTGAACGTGACGGACCTCCGTCTCGACGTGTGGCGGGCGCCGACCGACAACGACGAGGGCGCCTCCTGGCAGGACGACATCCGCTGGGCTTCGCTGTGGCGCAAGTACGGCCTGCACCGCATGCAACACCGCTTGGACGGCGTCGAGTTGAGCGACGACGTGTTGACTGTACGAACCCGAGTGGCGCCCGCCGCCTGGGAGGTGGGTCTGCGCACGGTGTACCGGTGGACGTCCGACGGCAAGCGGCTGAAGCTGACCGTGTCCGTGGCGCCCGAGGGCGACTGGACGGTGCCGCTGCCGCGGCTGGGCATTCGCTTCGGGCTCGCGCAGGCGGACCAGGTGAAGTGGTTCGGTGGCGGCCCCGGCGAGGCGTACCCGGACACCAAGTCGGCCTCGATGCTGGGCCTTTGGCACTCCTCGGTGGACGAGCTGCAGACTCCGTATGTGCGTCCGCAGGAGAACGGCGCGCGGGCCGACGTCCGTTGGGCGGAGCTCGGCGGGCTGCGGATCGAGGGCGACCCGGAGTTCTGGTTCTCGGCCAGGCGCTGGACCAACGAGCAGTTGGACGCGGCCCAGCACCTGACGGACCTGACCGCCGACGACACCGTGTGGGTCAACCTCGACCACGGCCAGCAGGGCATCGGCTCGCAGTCCTGCGGCCCGGGCGCACTGCCGCAGTACCAACTGCGCGCAGCGCCCGCCGAGTTCTCGTTCGTGTTCTCGGACCTTCGTGACTGACACGGTCACCCCGACTGCGGCCGGGCGGCTCTTCAGCCGTCCGGCCGCAGTCGCGTCATGTGTCGGTTTCGTCCTCATCGGCATACTCCAGGCGCTCTACGGACCGGCGGTCCCGGGATTGCGCGAGGAGTACGGCCTCTCCCCTTCCGGGGCCGGACTCGGACTCAGCCTGCACTTCACGGGCGGCGTCGCGGGCGTACTGGCCTTCAACGCGATCCACTCCCGGATCAGCAACAAGATGCTGCTCGGGGCGAGTTACGCCCTGATGGCGGCGGGCGGCGCGGGCTTCGCGCTCGCCCCGAACTGGCCGCTCGCGCTCGCCGCGGCCTTCCTCGGCGGCCTCGGCTTCGGCGGTATCGACTACGGCCTCAACCAGCTCTTCGCCGTCGGCTTCGGCGACCGCTCGACAGCGATGCTCAATATTCTCCACGCCCACTTCGGCATCGGCGCCGTGCTCGGCCCGGCGCTCATCGCATGGACGGGCCCGGACGGGTACGCGTACGCCTTCGGGGCGTGTGCGGTGCTGGCGGGCGCGCTGATCCTGTGCACGGGCGGCGTGGGCAGGGAGGCACCGAAGCCCTCCGTTGAGAAACCTGCCGCCACTGGGAGCCTCCTCTCCCGCGTACTCATCGGCTTCCTCATCCTCTACATCCTCAACGTGGCCGTTGAAACGGGCGTCGGCGGCTGGGAGCCCACGCATCTGGAGACCGTCGGCTACAGCGCCACCGTCGCGGCCTCCGCGACCTCCGTGTACTGGCTCATGATGACCGTCGGCCGCTTCCTGGTCGTCCCCATCACGCTGCGGTACTCGCCCGAGCGCATCCTCACCGTGTGCGCCGCCGGGATGACGGCGTGCCTGCTGCTCGCGCTGATTCCGGGGGCGGCCCCATGGGCGTACGCGGGTGTGGGCCTGTTCATCGCGCCGGTCTTCCCGACCGGGCTGCCCTGGCTGAGCAGGGCCCTCCCGCAGGCAAAAAGGGCTGGCGCCTGGGTGATCGCAGCGTCGATGATCGGTGGGGTCGCGGCTCCGCCGCTGCTCGGGATGGGCATCGAGGTCTCCGGCATCCGCGCGGTGCCTTGGCTGCTGACAGCGTTGTCGGGAGCCGGTCTCGTCGCAACCGTATGGCTGATCAGGCTGACCAGGAGGTCCGCTGCATGAGCGGCAGTATCGAGGTCCGGGGACTGTCCCGGACCTTCCACACGACCGTGCGCCGACCCGGTTTCCTGGGAGCCGTCAGATCGCTGGTCAACCCGGAGCGGGTGGCCAAGGACGCCGTCTCCGACATCAGCTTCGAGGTGCAGCCCGGCGAACTGCTCGCCCTGCTCGGGCCGAACGGCGCGGGCAAGTCGACCACCATCAAGATGCTCACCGGCATTCTCACGCCCACGGCCGGTGAGGCACGGGTCGTGGGCGTCGTCCCGTACGAGGAGCGCGAGCGCAACGCGCGCAACATCGGGGCGGTGTTCGGGCAGCGCACCCAGCTGTGGTGGGACCTGCCCGTGCGGGAGTCCTTCGCGATCCTGCGGGACATCTACGACGTACCGGCGGACGAACACCGTGCGCGACTGCGGGAGTTCGACGAGCTGCTCGACCTGTCCTCCTTCTGGGACACCCGCGTACGGCATCTCTCGCTCGGCCAGCGCGTACGCTCCGACCTGGCCGCCGCGCTGCTGCACGACCCGCCCGTGGTCTTCCTCGACGAGCCGACCATCGGCATGGACGTGGTGGTCAAGGAGCAGGTACGGGAGTTCCTCCGGTACCAGGTGGAGGAGCGCGGGCGGACGGTGCTGCTCACCACGCACGACATGACGGAGGTCGAGCGGCTCGCGGAGCGCGTCGTGCTGATCAACCACGGGCGGCTGGTCCTGGACGGCACGCTGGACGAGATCCGCCGGAAGTTCGGCTCGACCTGGCAGGTACGGGCCACGCTCGCCGATGGGCACGCCCTCGTCGAGCCATGGCCCGGAGTCGTACTCGTACGGCGGGATGGCTCTCAGGTGGTCTTCGGCCCGGACGGGCCGACCGCCCCGACGGTGCACCAGGCGCTGAAGCAGGTCATCGAGCGGTACGAGGTGACCGACATCGCCCTGGACGAGGCCGAGTTGGAGGACGTGATGCGGGCGGCGTACGTCCAGGCGGGCGAAACGGCGGCTGACATGGCCGCTGACGTGGCGGCGGCTCAGGCGCAGGGAGGCTGATCCCGTGGCCATGCCCTCCGCCCTGCGCGCCTGGCGGGCCGCCCGGGTCACCCCGCTCGGCGAGCTGCACACCCCGCCCCGTATGACCGCCGCCCTGCTGCGACTGACCGTCCAGGTGGTGCTGGTCGCCTCGCTGTGGCGGGGCCTGTACGCGGCGACGGGCACGACGGCGGGACTCAACCGCGACCAGGCCGTCACGTACGCCGTACTCGCCGTACTGGCCACGCGCGTACGGGAGTTGGACCAGTACTCGGGCCGCGACACGGTGCTTCAGCACATGCACTTCGGCACCATCGTGTACTGGTATCTGCGCCCGCTGCCGCCTCAGCGCTACTACGCCCTGCGAGCCCTGGGCGAGCAGATCTACGGCTTCGTGTGGGCCATCGTCGGCTACGCGGTCTGTGTGGCCGCAGGAGTCGTACAGCCGCCCAAGTCGGCTGCCGTGGCAGGGGTGTTCATCGTGAGCCTGCTACTGGGCCAGTGGGTCCTGTACTACATCATGCTCGCCATCGACCAGCTGTGCTTCTTCACACTCCGCAACGGCGCCGCGATGCTGATCCTGATCTTCGCGCAGAACCTGCTGTCCGGGGTGTACGCGCCGCTGTGGTTCTTCCCGGACTGGTTCATCACGCTCAGCGGCTTCCTGCCCTTCCAGGCGACCCTGAGCGTGCCGCTGTCACTGCACGTGGGCCGGATCCAACTGTCGGACGCCGGGGCGCAGTTGGCGATTCAGGCCGCCTGGGTGGTGGCCCTCGCCCTGCTCACCCGGCTGGTGTGGCGGCGGGCCGCCCGGCGCGTGATCTCCCAGGGAGGCTGACTGTGTCCTCACAGAAGACCGCGCCCTCGCAGAAGGTCATGTCCTCGCAGAAGACCATGTTCTCGTTGAAACCCTGGCTGACCGTCTGGCGGATCACGAAGCTCAACTTCCGTTCGCAGCTGGAGTACCGGTCCGAGTTCCTGATGATGATCGCGATCGGTGCGATCTGGCAGGTGTCGGTGATCGTGTTCGCGACGGTGCTGCTGACCCGGTTCACCGGGATGGGCGGCTGGGAGAGCGCGGACGTGCTGCTGATCGCGGCGATCCGGATGCTGGCCCACGGCCTGTTCGTGCTCTTCCTCGGCCGGGTACACGGTCTGAGCCGCCACATCCAGGAGGGGGTGATCGACACGTACCTCGTCCGCCCGATGCCGGTCTACCGCCAGCTCCAGCTCCAGTACTTCCCCACGAACGCGATCGGCGACCTGACGGTGGCGGTCGGCCTGATGGTGGGTGCGCTGTCCCGCAGCGAACTGGACTGGACGGCGGGCCGGATCACGTACCTCATCATCTGCGTACTCGGCGGAATGCTCCTGGAGGCGGCCCTGTTCACGGTGGTGGCCTGCGCCTCCCTCCGCTTCCCGGCCGCCGACTACTGGGGCCGCTGGCTGGAGGAACTGCTGGGCACCTTCGGCAGCTATCCCCTGAACGTGCTGCCGAAGGCGGTGGGCGGCTTCCTCACGTTCGCCCTGCCGCTCGCGTTCGTGGCGTACTTCCCGGCGGCCGTACTGACCGGGCACGGGCACGACACCGGCGTGCCGTACTGGCTGGCGGCGGCTTCGCCGCTGCTGGGGGCGGTGGCGTATCTGGGCACGAGGTTGCTGTGGAGGTGGAGTCTGCGGCACTACACGGGGGTGAACGGGTGAGGACGGCAACCTCCTTTCGGTGGGTGGCGACAGAAGGGTGACGTACCACCACCTGAGGGCCGCCTCCATACGCCAGGAGCATCCATGCCGTACTCCCCCAGACGTCGCCGCCGTATCCTGCGCCCCATCCCCCTCTTGGCCATCGGCGCGCTCGTCGCGACGGCAGCCGTCACGGTTCCGCAGTTCACGCCCGACGCGAGTGCCGCCACGACGCTCCGGGGCCACGCCGACGCCCGCGGAGTGAAGATCGGCGCGGCGGTCGCCGACGGCCCGTTGCAGAACGAGTCGGCGTACACGGCCGTCCTGGACCGGGAGTTCAACTCGGTGACGGCCGAGAACGCGATGAAGTGGGATGCGCTGGAGCCGAGCCGGGGCAGCTACAACTGGGCCGCCGCGGACCGCCTCGTCGCGCACGCGAGCGCCCACAAGCAGGGCGTACGCGGCCACACCCTGGCCTGGTACAGCCAGCTCCCGTCCTGGCTCAAGAACGGGAACTTCTCCGCCTCCGAGCTGAACACGATCCTGAAGAAGCACATCGACACGACCGTCGGCCGCTACAAGGGCAAGATCTACTCATGGGACGTCGTCAACGAGACGTTCAACGAGGACGGTTCGATGCGCAGTTCGCTGTGGCAGGACAAGCTCGGCACCGGCTACATCGCGAACGCGCTGCGCTGGGCCCACGCCGCCGACCCCGCCGCCAAGCTGTACATCAACGACTACAACATCGAGGCGGACAACGCGAAGAGCGACGCCCTCTACGCCCTGGCCAAGCAACTCCTCGCCGACGGCGTCCCGTTGCACGGCATCGGCTTCCAGTCCCACTTCATGGTGGGCCAGGTCCCGTCATCGATGAAGGCGAACCTGAAGCGCTTCTCGGACCTGGGCCTGGAGGTCTCCATCACCGAACTGGACATCCGCATCCCCATGCCCGCCTCCTCCACCGAACTCGCCCAGCAGTCCACCGACTACAAGACGGCCAGCGAAAACTGCCTGGGCGTCCCCCGCTGCGCGGGCATCACGGTCTGGGGCATCACGGACAAGTACTCGTGGGTGCCGGGCACATTCAACGGGTACGGGGCGGCTCTGCCGTACAACGAGAGCTATGGGGCGAAGCCCGCGTACACCGGCCTGTCGAAGGGCTTGGATCCCGCCGCCTGAACGCTTCAGACGATGGTGTCAGCGTCCTGGGACTCCGAGTTGCCTCGCGGCGGTTGTTTCTGCTTACCTGCCGTGTCTCTTAGCGCGGTTGGATGCATCACTCGAACACGTTTGCCTGGTGTGCGTAGCGGTGTCTCTCCGTACCGTCAGTGCGTATGGAGGTCGCGTTTTACTCCAGTGAGGGCTGAGAGTCCTGGGGACTGCTGGCGAAGCCCGTGATCCCCGAGGGGATGGCGGTGCTGATCGACGACGACCTGCTCCTTGAGGACGGGCGTGGGCCGCGGGCTGCGGCGGTGGCCAATGAGTGGTTGCGGCTGCGACCGTCGGATGGGTGTCCGGCGCCGTTGTCGTGGGGGACGTACGCGCGGATCCTGCGGGACTGGATCGTGGCCGCCCAGGTGCATGGAGTGGAGGTCTTTGACACCCGGGACCGGTTGAAGGCCCTGTTGAGTACCTACGCGGTGGATCGGTCGAGTGGTGATCCGAAGCAGTATCTGGGGGCGGTGACTAAGGGGCCACGCTCAGCGGACAGGAGCCGGTGGCGTGTGGTGGACGCCGCACTGGTGTAACACGGCGTCAGCCGTACACGTCCGCGATCGAGGCGGCGGTCTGGCGCAGCTCGGCGCGCGCCTCGGGCGGGTCGAGGGCTTCGACGTCCGTGCCGAACTGGAGCAGCTGGCGGACCTCGCCCAGCGCCGGGTACGTCAGCTCGACCGTGGCCCACTCCCCCTCCGGCGCATCCGGGCCCTCCGGCCGAGGCAGCTCGGCGAGCATGGGGCCGACCATCCGTACGAACTGGTCCAGCCGCGAACGCCGCACCCGCGCCGTCACCCGGACCCGGGCCGGGAGCTCCTCCACCCAGCGGCGCAACCCCTCCCAGGCGTCCGCCAGCTCGACGCCCGCCCGGCGCCGTACGGGTGCGTCGCTGACGGTCGCCGCCGCGATCCGGTCCGCCCGGAACAGCCGTGGTCCGCCCCGGTGGTCCGCGACCAGGTACCAGACCCCGGCTTTGGCCACCAGCCCGTACGGATCGACGGTGTACGTACGC
Source organism: Streptomyces pseudoechinosporeus (assembly GCF_054783935.1). NCBI lineage: Bacteria > Bacillati > Actinomycetota > Actinomycetes > Kitasatosporales > Streptomycetaceae > Streptomyces > Streptomyces pseudoechinosporeus. The sequence goes on along the minus strand of NZ_BAAGPS010000011.1, from coordinate 59,154 downwards.
AGCCGAGTCTGGCCGCTGTGCCGGTAGCGGATACGCAGGCGGCGGTCGGCGAAGACCGCCGTGTGCAGGACGTTCAGGTCGGCCTCGGGGCGTGGTCCGGCCAGCCAGCGGTCGGGGTCGATCAGGATGCGGCGGCTGGTCAGCTCGGCGCCCTGCCGGTGCGGGGCGGGGAGCGCGGCCATCACCTTGCGCAGCGCGGAGCCCAGCGCCCCGTCCAGGCCGAGGTCGGTGTGCGCCCCCTGGGTGGCCAGGACGAACAGCGCCCGCGCCTCGTCGGAGGTAAGCCCGGTGACGTCGGTACGGAAGCCGGGGAGCAGCGCGATGCCGCCGTGCCTGCCGCGCTCGGCGTAGACCGGCACTCCCGACGCGGACAGCGCGTCGATGTCCCGGTAGATGGTGCGGGGCGAGACCTCCAGCCGCTCGGCCAGCTCGGCGGCCGGGACTCGGCCGCGGGTCTGGAGGAGCAGCAGGATCGACAGCAGACGGTCGGATTTCACCTTCCCAGGGTGCCGGAAAAATATGACGGCGGATGTCAAGTTATGGCGGGAGACTGCCCGGCATGAACACCGTGAACACCAAGAACGCCCAAAACGCCACGACCGAAGGCCCCCGCCCGCGTTAGGCCCACGCCGCCGGCCCGATCGCGGCGCTGATCGACTCCGTACGCCCCGAACAGCTCGGCGACCCGACCGGCGACGCCCCCGCCATCGTCGCGGCAGCGACCGACGCCAAACCGAAGCTGCGCTACACCGCCGGCCCCATGGCCGGACGCGCGAGCACCGCGCCGCGTCGCTCCCGCCCGGGCCTTCGACAAGCAGATCCGCAAGATGAACCGGCTGGCCGGCTGACGCCCGCCCGCACCCAAACACACCCACAAGACAGACGCACGAGGTGAGTGCATTGATCCCTGCCGAGGAAACCTTCGACGGCACCTGGCCCTACACGGCGCGCTACGGCGAAGCCGCGGGCTTCCGCCAGCACTACGTCGACGAGGGCCCACAGCAACCAGAACACACGCTTGTCCTGCTGCACGGCGAGCCGACCTGGGGGTATGAGTGGCGGCACCTGATCGGACCGTTGTCCCAGCGGAACCGGGTCATCGTGCCCGACCATATGGGATTCGGAAAAAGCGCCACCCCGTCCGACCGCACCTATCTGGTCGGCGAACACATCGACAACCTCGAAAAGCTCCTCGTCGACACCCTCGACCTGACCGACATCACGCTGGTACTGCGCGATTGGGGCGGAGCGATCGGCACCGGGTTCGCGCTGCGCCACCCCGATCGGGTGGCCCGGATCTTTGCCACCAACACCGTGCTCCCTCTCGGCCTGGACGGCTTCGATCAGCTCATGGCCGCCAATGTGAACGACAGCCCCTGGTTCCAGTGGGTCCGCGCCGCCATCACCGACGGCAGCTTCGAACAGATACTCGGCAATGCCGGCCACACCATCACACACCTGATGATGGCCCTGCAGACCATCGCCCGCCCGCAGATCGCGACACCGACCTGGATCCGCGCCTACTCCAGCCCCTTCCCCACGCCCGCCGAATGCCGGGGCGTGATCAGATTTCCCCAGCAATTCGTCGTTCCCGAACCGGATCCGGCGCTCAAGCCGCCGGATCCGGACGCCGTAGCAGCTCTGCGAGCCAAACCCGCAATGCTGGTCGAGGGCATGCGCGACACCGCCCTGATCCCTCGCCACATGATTCCCGCCTTCCGGCTCGCCTACCCCGACGCGCCGGTCATCGAGCTCCCCGAGGCGGGCCACTTCACTCCCGAGGACGCACCCGAGACTCTTCTTGCCCTCCTCCAGCTCTTTCTCCAGACACCCGTGCATGCCTGATCAGGATTTCCGCTGACGGGTGCGGTGCCGGCAATTGACTGCTCCGAGGCATCGGTAACGGCAATGAACCATTCTCGGTAACCGCTACTCACGCTATGTGACGAGCATCGGAGCGTCCGGCTGTACTGCCAGCTGGGCGATCCGGGTGCCATCGATGAACCAGCACAGCACCAGGACCGCGTGCTTGAAACAGCCCAGCGCCCGCCAGCTGCGGCGGGCGCTGGGCACGGTGGTGACCCTGCACCGCCACTCGGTCACACAGAACTTCGTGGCGCACCCATGCAGCGCTTGAGGACATCGCGCTCCATCCCCAGCTCGTTGTTCTCCTTCTGCAGCGCCGCGCTCTCCGCCGTCAGCCGGGCGATCAACACGTCCTGGCCCTCCGGCGCGGCCCTCTCGGCCCGCGTCGCCCGCGAGGCCCAGCTCGCCAGGGTCGTCTCGTTGATCCCCAGGTCCTCCGCGACCTCGGGGACCGGCTTCCCGGTCTCCGTCACGATCCGTACCGCCCCCTCACGGAACTCCGCCGTGAACTTCCGACGCTTCTCCGCCATGACAACCAACATCCTCTGCTGTCAGGGACACCACGCTGCGAGGGGAACCTCAGTTGTCAGGCTGCTGCTGGCTCGTCGTGGCTGGTCGCGCCCACGATGGGGGTCCCCCGCTCGAGCGAGGTCGAGAGTGGGGGGAGCCGAATATTGATACAGCCCCGCGTCCCTGGCGGCGTTGTCGCGTGGCGGCGTGAAAATGTGAAGCGTCAGCGGGGCTTCAGGCCGTGGAGCAGGTGGTGGACCAGGGTGTCCACGCCTGCCAGGGCCGCCTCTGGGGGCAGCATGCAGCCGGCGATGAAGGCGGCCATGCCGTGGAGGGCGGCGCCCATGACGAGGTTCAGGTCCCCGGGGTCGCCCGCGATGATCTCGCCACGTTTCTGGGCATCCGCGAAGACCTGGGTGAGGCCGCCCAGCGTCCGTTCGACCGCGGCCGCCATCTGCTCCGAGGCGTCGGGGTCGTGCTTGCGGGCGTACATCAGCTCCAGCAGCTCGGCGTTGTCGATGGCGAAGCCGAGGTAGGCCCGACCGAGGGCGGTGAGCCGGAGTTCGAGGGGAAGTGCGGGGGCGTAGGCGGCGTCCAGGGCCTGGCCCAGTCGCTCGTACCCGGCCAGCGCCAAGGCGTTGAGCAGGGCCTGCTTGTCCTTGAAGTGCCGGCCGGGCGCGGCATGGCTCACGCCGACCTCGCGGGCGAGCTCGCGCAGCGACAGGGAACCGGCCCCCTTCTCACGCAGGGTGCGTTCTGCGGCTGCGAGCAGGGCGGCTCGCAGGTCTCCGTGGTGGTAGGGGCGGCTTTCAGGCATGCGGGACATCGTAACTCCATGTGGGCAGCGCCAGCATAGTTGTCGTTGCCATCATTGTTGCCATTGACAGCATTGTTGTCGACGCCTACATTCGACTCATGGCTGAGAAGACGAAGAACAACGCATGGGACGCGACCCGCCTCCCCGACCTCACCGGCCGCACGGCGGTCGTCACCGGCGCCAACAGCGGCATCGGCCTCACCGCGGCGGACGCGCTGGCGCGTGCGGGCGCACACGTGGTCTTCGCGGTACGGGACCTGGAGCGCGGGCAGACAGCGGCGGCGACGGTGAACGGCAGCACCGAGGTACGGCGTCTGGACCTGGCGGACCTGACCTCCGTACGGGAGTTCGCGGACGCCTGGGAGGCCCGGCCGCTGGACCTGCTGATCAACAACGCCGGCGTGATGATGCTGCCGATGCGGCGGACCGCGGACGGCTTCGAGATGCAGTTCGGCACGAACCATCTGGGCCACTTCGCGCTGACGAACCTGCTCCTGCCGCACATCACCGACCGGGTGGTGACGGTGGCCTCCGGCGCCCACCGCTGGGCCGACGGACGGATCCGCTTCGAGGACCTGAACTGGAGGTCCGACTACGACCCGCGGCGCGCGTACGCCCAGTCGAAGCTGGCGAACCTTCTCTTCACGCTGGAACTCCAGCGCCGCCTGACGGAGTCCGGCTCCCCGGTCCGCTCCCTCGCCGCCCACCCCGGCTGGGCGGCGACCAACCTGATGAGCCATGCCGCGAATCCGGTGATGAAGACGTTCATAAAGGTCGGCAACAGGTTCTTCGCCCAGGACGACAAGGCGGGCGCCCTGCCGACGCTGTACGCCGCGACGCAGGACCTGCCCGGAGCGAGCTACGTCGGGCCCGACGGGCGGGGCGAGATGCGCGGAGGGCCGACGCTGGTCGGACGGTCGGCGGCGGCGAGCGATGCGGCGGCGGCGCGGCGGTTGTGGACGGTGTCGGAGGAGCTGACGGGCGTGAGCTGGCCGGTGGAGCAGCCGGCCGCCGGGCGCTAGTACCAACGCCGTGTAGTTGGAAGCTGTATCTCAGTCGATCATGGAACGTGCGGGTCGAACAGGTTTCTCGCCGGGGTGATCTTCCCGTCGTTCCGGGCCCGCACGCGGTCTCGCCCCCTCGGTTTGGGTCACCGACCAGGGTGGCGGGCGGCACGCAGGGTGATCTCCATGGGCACCACCAGGGGTACGTCTGGCAGGTCAGCCTTGGGAAACAACGGATTGAGCGGGCCCGCACGTGCCAGAGAGCGGTCGATGACGGGCATCGTCAAGTATCTCGCCAGCCGCTACGCATCTATCCCTGCACCACCGACTTACAGGGGCGCCAAGCCCCCTTCAAGGAGCGGACCGTGTCTTTGACCATGAACCTGACGCGCCCCCTCCTGCGCCTGAGACCGAACACTTTCGTCACGGTGGAAAGCATGCGGAAGTCCATGGCCCGCCCCCACCCGGCTGCCCCCGTCCCGGCAGCGTTGCGGCGTTCCTGCTCCATCGCCACCGATACTGTCCACGGCCACCAGGTCATTACGCTGACCCCGAAGTCGGGCCGCAGGAACACAAACCTGATTTACACCCATGGCGGCGCCTACATCTACCCGCTGGCCGGCATGCACTGGCGGATCATCGCGACGCTGATCCGCCGGACGGGAGCGAGGGTCACCGTCCCGCTCTACGGACTCGGACCCGAGCACACCGCCGACGATGCCTACCAGCTCCTCGAAGACGTCTACCGGACAGTGGCCGAGCGGGCCGGGAACGACCCGGTGTTCCTCGTCGGCGACTCCGCCGGGGCGGGTCTGGCCATCGGCCAGGCGATTCTCTACCGTGAAAAGGGTCTTCGGGCGCCGAACGGCCTGTTTCTGTTCTCCCCGTGGGTCGATGTCACCATGAGCAATCCCGACATCGCCGCCATCACCGGCCTCGACCCCATCCTCGCTCCTCAGGGGCTCGCCGCCGCCGGCGGGGATTGGGCAGGAGCCCGAAGCACCACCGACCCCCTCGTCAGCCCGCTCTACGACACCCTCGAGAAACTGCCGCAGACGTTCATCTACCAGGGGGGTCACGACATCTTCCTGCCCGATGCGAAGAAGTTCGCAGCCAAAACCAACGCCGCGGGCACCAAGGTGGACCTGCGTATCTACCCCGCCGCATTCCACGTCTTCGTCGCGGCAGCTTGGACCCATGAAGCACGCCACGCGCTACACGATGCAGCAGACCGCATCACGGCCAGTTGACCACAGACGACGGTCCTGCCGGCGTGGACGCAAGCTTCCTCTGGTCGCCCCAGACAGATGTCTTGGACCTCGCGCACGATGATGTCCGCTCCGGTCGGGAGATCGGTGCCGGGGACGGCGCGAACTTCACCCACTACCCGCCAACCGTCACCCACGTACTGGCGGTCGAACCCGAACCACACCTGAGGCGACTCGCAGAAGCCGCCGCACAGCAGGCGCCCGTTCCGATCCATGTCGCCGCCGGCAGTGCTGAAAGGCTTTCCGTTCCCGGTAAGAGCTTCGTTGCCGCGGTGTTCTCGTTCGTGCTGTGCACGGTCCCCGATCTCAACGTGGCCCTCGGTGAAGCCCTCCGCGTACTCAGACCAGGTGGACAACTCCGTTTCCTGGAACACATCCGCGCCGATACCTCCGGCCTCATCCGAGTTCAGCACCTGCTGGACGCCACCGTCTGGCCGCTCCTCGTCGGCGGGTGTCACACCGGCCGCGACACTCAAGAAGCCATCACGCGGGCGGGATTCACCATTGAGCACCTCGACCGCTTCCTCTTCCCTGAAGCGCGGATTCCTGTCTCCTTCCACATGCTGGGAACAGCATCCCGAGACTCGAGGTCGAAGTAGGCCGCAAGGTCAAGTTCGTTGCCCCGGCCCTCAGCACGAGACCGCTCGCTAGAGTCCGGGCTTCGTCACACGCCACCCGGCGCACCCCCACCGAGCTTCGTGATCAGCGGAGTGGGGCCTGCAGTTGAGGATGGTCTCAGCGTTCCGGGACTTCGAGCTGACGCGCGGCGGCGTCCACGGTCTGCGAGAGCAGGACGGTGATGGTCATCGGTCCGACGCCGCCAGGGACGGGAGTGATCAGGCGGGCGCGGGTGCGGGCGGTGTCGAAATCCACGTCGCCGATGTTGCCTGGGTTGTATCCGGCGTCGATCACCACCGCCCCCGGTTTGATGTCCTCTCCGCGGATCAACCGGGGCTGTCCTACGGCCGCCACCAGGATGTCCGCTTCCCGGAGGACAGCGGACAGGTCCGCGGTGCGGGAGTGGCAGTACGTCACCGTGGCGTCCTTGGCGAGCAGGAGCATCCCGACCGGTTTGCCGAGGATCGCGCTGCGGCCGACAACGACGGCATGCTGGCCCGCGGGGTCGACATCGTACTCGTCCAGCAGCCGCATGATCCCGCCGGGCGTGCACGATACGAAGCCGGGCAGCCCGAAGCTCATCGCGCCGAAGGAGTGCACCGTGACGCCGTCGACGTCCTTCTCCGGGGCGATGGCTTCGAACGCCGCGCGCTCGTCGATGTGTTCACCCGCAGGGTGCTGCAGCAGGATGCCGTGCACCCCGGGGTCCTGGGACAGGGCGGCGAGCGTGTCGACCAGTTCGGCGGTCGTGGCGGTGGCGGGCAGACCGACATGGCGGGAGGTGATGCCGGCCTTCGCGCAGCGGGCCCGCTTCATACGGACGTACGTCACGGATGCCGGGTCCTCGCCCACCAGTACCGTCGCCAGGCATGGCGCCACGCTGGTGCGCTGTGAGATCTGCGCCGCGCGGGCGGCGGTCTCCTCGATGATGCGCCGGGCGAGTCCGGTGCCGTTCATGAGCTGGGCCGTCTGTGTCGGGGACATGGCCGCCTTCCAGGCGTAGTTGACCACTCGCCCAGGCGCACGGCATCGACCGATTCGTCGGGCCGCTCCCCGGTGGTGCTCCACCTCAGCGCCAGTCACGGCCCACGTCGCACTGTAGTGGACGTGAACGGCCCCGGGAATGACGAAGATCCCGCACCCCCCCGGGGGGGTGCTGTGTCGCAAAGCGTGAGCACTTCCCCCCACGGTGTTCGCGTACCGCTCGCTTGAGCGTCCGAAGGACATCTTCCCCGTGACTGTTCACGCTTTTCACGGATAGGGGTGGGGGCCGGCGATGCCACGGGGCGCGCCAGAGAGGAAGTCAGTGCTGTCCGCCCACTGATCCACGCTGCCGATCAGTGGGCGGGAGCGCAGTTCCGGGTCGGTGACCGTCTGGTTCAGGGCCTGGGCGAAGCGTTCGGCGTGGAGGACCAGGAACGGGCGGTTGTGGTAGCGGCGGCGGGTGGGGTCGATCGGGTCGGTGACGCCGGAGGCGTTGTGGAGGGTGGCGACCTTCTCGTACGCGTCGCAGAGGTGCCGTTCCCGGTCCGCGTACTCCGTCGCGGCGAGCGCACCGCGCAGCGACGGGGTCAGGTCAGCCGCCACCGGCAGTCGGGCGAAGGTGCTGCCGAGCCATTTGCTGTACGGGGCGTATGTCCGCGACAGGAGGAGGCACAGCCGCATCAGGTCGCGTACCAGGCGCGCGGCGACCACCGCGGAGCCGAGGTCGTCCCCGACCTCCGCGCAACGGCCGACGAACGCCTCCTCCTGGGAGAGCCGTTGCCACTGGCAGGCCAGCAGGTAACGCCACACCTGGTCCGGGTACCAGGCAAGGCGCCGCCGTACGGCGTCCAGCGCGCCGAGTCCGTCGTGGAAGACGGCGCCCGCGGTCACCTCGAGGAGCCGCTGCTGCGGGATGGAAAGCCAGTCGTGCACGGTCAGTTCGGGGGTGGCGAGCGCGTCCACGCCGAGCTGCGCCACGAGCCACGGCCCGAGCCCGTCCACGGACACCCGGTGGTCGACGGGCCCGTCGACCAGTTCCATGTGGCCCGACACCGGGTCCAGCGCGTCGTCGTCACGGCGCCGAAAGTGCGTGGGCCAGCCGCGCACCTCCTTGGGCAGGCGCTCCGCCAGCAACCGGTGAATGCGCTTGCCACGCTCGGCGACCTCCTCGTCCGACAGGAACAGGTTCAGGCGCGGACCCCATTCATGATCCGCCGACCGTGCCGTGTCGAAGCCCAGCACCTCCGAACCCGAGCCGATCCGGGCGGCCGTGTACCGCAGCCCCGGGTACGCCTCGGCGAGGATCGGCCGCACGGCCTCCTCGTACAGAATCCGGGAGAGTTCGAGGCCCGGGAGGAACGCGGCTCGTGTCGGCATACGGTCACTCTGCCGGGACCGGGCTGCCGCCCACCACCGGATTACGTGCGGGCCGGGTTCGCGAGCCGAAGGCGGCGGTGGCCGCGTCGGCGGGCATGGTGTACCGGCTGCGAATGTTACACATCTTGGGAATCTGTAACGTTCGTAGATCTACCTGCCTGGGGGCAGCCGCCGCACCACGTGCGTGTACGCGAGCCACTCACAGCGGCACCTCCGCCCAGATCGTCTTGCCCGGACCGTCCGTCTGGAGGTCCACACCCCACCGAGCCGCCAGCCCCGCGACCAGCAACAGACCACGCCCGCCCTCGGATTCAGTGCCTGGCGCCCCTACCACCGGCAACCGGTCCCCGCGCTGATCGGACACCTCGATACGGAGCACTCGCTCGTCCTCCGTCAGCCGTACGCGGAAGTCCCGGCCGGACACCCGCCCGTGACGCACCGCGTTCGCCGCGAGCTCGGCCGCGATGGACGTGAGGGTGTCGTTGGTCTCGCTGCCGTACGGGTGGCCCCACTCGTCGAGCCGGTGGGCGACGAGGCGCCGGGCGAGGCGGGCTCCTCGTGGCGTCGAGCTCAGTCGCTGTGTGAACGTGCGTGCGGTGACCGGGACTTGGGGCAGGGCGTGGTTCGTCATGCGTCCACGGTGGCGGCGTACGCGCGCGGTCACCAGCTCTGCAACCCGTACGCAACGTCAGCGTACGAGTACTCAGGGTAGACAGGACGCTTAACTGACCGTAACCATGGGTGACTTCGCGCGGTTGCGCACACAACACCACCCTGGAGTACGCGACGCAATGACAACCGGCAGCAACAACACCGAACCCGAGCCCTCCGAGAGCCTCCAGACCTTCGGCGCGGTCCTGCAGGGCTTTCGCGAGCACGCTGGACTCACCCAGGAGGAACTTGCCCGGAAGATGAAGTTCTCGGTGCACTTCCTCGCCTCCGTCGAACAAGGCAGACGCCTGCCTCCGGACGACTTCGTGGAGGCAGCCGAGCAGGCCCTCAACGCGTACGGGATCCTCCGGAAGGCGGCCCGCAAGATCGGACGGCAGCCTGGTCTCGCCGCGTGGTTCCGCAAGTGGGCGGGGCTGGAGGAGACAGCCATCAGTCTGTGCACGTACGAATGCCGGTTGATTCCGGGCACGTTGCAGACGGAGGCGTACGCACGGACGCTCTTCGAGAACCGGCTTCCTCTGTTCACCGACCAGGAGATCGAGGACCGGCTGACCGCCCACCAGGATCGGCAACGGATGCTGCGGGAGCGGCAGAACACCGCGTTCAGCTTCATCCTCGATGAGCACATGTTCAAGCGCTGCACGGGAGGGGCTGAAGTCACTCGTGAACTCATCGAGCAAGTCCTGGAGTTGGGCTCGCTGAGGAATGTCGAGATCCAGGTCCTGCCGCTTTCTCGCGGTGTGCATGCCGGGCTGAACGGGCCCATGATGCTGCTGGAAACGCCGCAGAACCAGTGGTACGGCTACATCGAAGGCCAGGAAACCGGCCAGCTCATCTCCGACCCGAAAACGATCAGCGTGCTCCAGATGCGGTATGCGAAACTGCGCTCGCAGGCCCTCACTCCCGAGGACTCCGCGAGCCTGTTGAAGCAACTGCGAGGAGCGCTATGAGCACCGACGAACTGGCCTGGTTCAAGAGCAGCTACAGCGGCGACGCCAGCGGCGACTGCCTCGAAGTCGCCCTGGACTGGCGCAAGTCCAGCTACAGCAGCGGCTCCAGTGGCGACTGCCTCGAAGTCGCCCCCGGCTGGCACAAGTCCAGTCACAGCGGCAGCTCCGGCGACGACTGCATAGAGGTCGCCGCCTGCCCCACCACCATCCACGTACGCGACTCCAAGAACACCGAGGGCCCCCAGCTCGCCCTCTCCCCCACCACCTGGACGGAGTTCGTCACGTACGCCGCCCGCGGCTGAGCGACGGCGTTCAGTGATCCGCGCAGCACGGCGTCGGGTCCGGTACCTCGAACGGGACCAGGACGCCGCCCGCGGCAGGCATGGCGGCCAGGACCAGTTCCCCGTCCCGCCATTCCGGACGTACGAAATCCCTCGTCAGGATCCGCTGCTCCGGCGCGGGTTCGCCGGACCCGCCCAGCACCGCAACCCGGTCGATCGCCGAGCCCGACACAAGCTCCGCGACCGTCACCGTCCCGGTAAGCCGGGCGACCCCGGGGTAGAGGACGGCGCGGCCCACCTCGTCGGGAACGCCGACCGTCACCTCGTACCCCTTCGCCGCCAGCCCCTGCCTCGCCTCCGCGGACGCCCCGGTGAACGACAGCACAACCCGCGGCCGTTCCCCCCGCACCAGGTGCGTGCAGCCGAACACGCCCTCCGGAAGGGCGAGTTCGGCAGCCAGCGACTGGAGCAGATGGTCCGCCTCCTGCAGGGTCGTCGTCTCGGTGTCGACCCAGAAGGCGCTGTCGCCGTCGAACGTGGTCACGACGGGAGGACCCACACGGGGTTGGAGTAGAACCACAGGTCGGCCCACGGGTCCGCGTCGCCGACGACGTCGATCGCGGGGCCGGACGGGTCAACTGCCTTGCCCATCAGGCCCGGTGCCGAGCGGTTGCCGTCGGTGCCGCGCAGGCGGACGTACAGCGGGCGGTCGACGCGGCCGAGTTCGTACGTGAGCCGGACCTTGCCGGAGGACTTTCCGACCTCGTACGACTTGACGACCTTCGCGGTCGGCGCGGTGAAGGTGTCCTTGTCCTTCACCGCACCCGTCACATCGCCCTGGATGACGTCGACTCGGGCCAACTCCGGTACGAAGCCAGCCCAGTTGGCGCCGCTGGCGAGCGCGACCTCGACCGTCAGCGTCACCTTCGTGCCCTTCTTGACGTGCAGCGCGCCGCCGAGCGTGGCCCAGCGGCTGCCGCCCGAGACGCGTACGTCGAGGCCGCTGATGAGCTGACCGTGGTCGACCCAGACGCGGCCGGCGCGGATGCCGTCCATGACGGCGGCGTAGTTGAAGCCGTCGGCGCCGACGTGGGTGCGGCTGTACTGGCCGGGCCAGTAGTCGCCCTCGGTGAGGTCGATCGTGCCGCTGTAGACGGGGTCGGTGTGCTTGCCGTTGGCGAGGTAGTCGCTGTCGGGGCCGCCGCGCTTGGCGGTGTCCGTGTAGACGTTGTGGGAGTCGGAGTTGGCGGTGATCCACCAGGGCTTGCCCTCGGCGAGGAGGCTGTCCCACAGGCCGCCGACGGTGGCGGTCATCCAGTCGAAGCCGCCCCAGGTGCGGTAGCTCTCCAGGGGGTAACCGGCGAAGGAGTTGGCGCTCGGGCTGCCGTCGTAGATACCGCGGGCGCGGCCCATGCCGAGCGGCTCGGCGATACCGCCGGCCTGGTGGCCGGGCGCGCCCTCCATGCCGACCGCGATCTGGTGGCGTGCGGACGTGGCGTCGCGCCAGGCGCGTATCTCGTGCGGCGAGTCGATGCCCTTGCGCGCCGGGTGGTTGGCGAGCATCAGGGCGTCCTTGACCTTGCGCCGCTGGACCTGCTCGGCAAGGAAGTTGAGGCCCGCGATGGCGAGGGCCTCGTTGGCGGGCGTCGAGTCGGTCGCCTTCTTCACGCCGCCGTCGTAGTCGGTCTCGAACTGCTTGAGTACGGAGACCTCGTTCTTGCCGGGGTGGACGAAGACGGTGCCGTGCTCGGCGGCCGGGATGTTCCACTCCAGGCCCTGGAAGACGAGGGTGTCCTCGTACGTGTCGCGGGCCTCGACGATGTCCGGGTTGACCTTCTCCACACCGATCTTGGCGTGCGTCTCGTTGCCGTGGTCGGTGATGACCATCCAGTCCATGCCGTGCTTGGCGCCCTGGCGGACCTGGTCGGAGACGCGGTACTTGCCGTCGTTGCTGTACTGGGTGTGGATGTGGTGGTCGCCGGCCAGCCAGAGGAAGCCCTTGCCCTTCCGGCTGCCGGTGGAGGCCGGCGCGGAATTGGTCACCTGCGCGGCAGCCGTTCCGCCGAGCACTCCGGCCGCCGTCAGACCCGCGCCGAGCAGGCCCGCGCGGCGCAGCATGGAGCGGCGCGAGTGCTGCTCGGGGGTCAGGGCCTCGTCGGGTACGGAGGTGTCGAAGGCGGCCGGGAGATCGGTGCCTTGGTGGTCGTGATGGTGGTGATGCCCGTGTCCATGCTCGTGACCGTGCCCGTGCCCGTGACCCATGTCGGCCTGCCTTCTGTGCCTTCTTCGCCTTCGCGCTGTCGGTTTGACCACGCGGGTGCGAGACTCGGCGCGAAACATGAACAATGTTCAACCAGGGCATGATCCGCAGGCAACTTGGTCGCATCAACTGTCCCCGCGCTTCACAATTTTCGCAGGATTTCCGCAACTACCCTTGTGCGGCGCATGAGTTGCCTCGACCCTGAGCACCGCTGATCTTCCTCTCCCGTTCCTCCGTCCCCTGGAGACACCCCCCATGAGAAGACTCATCGGCACACTTGTGGCGGGCGCGTTGGCCGCGGCCGGGCTCGCCGGCGCAGCCACGGCCAGTGGTGCACCCGCCACGACCTCGGCACAAGCGAGGGCCGCCGCCCCCTCGTCGGGCACCTTCAACGTCCTCGCGTACAACGTCGCGGGCCTCCCGGAGGGGCTGAGCTCCGGCAACCCGGCGAAGAACACCCCGCTGATCTCCCCGCGACTCGGGGCGTACGACATCGTCAACGTGCAGGAGGACTTCAACTACCACGCGGCGCTGTACGCGGGCGACGACCACCCGCACCGCACCGCGACCAGCGGCGGGGTCCCGTTCGGCGACGGCCTCAACACCCTCTCGGACTACGCCTTCGACGACTTCCAGCGGGTGAAGTGGAACAACTGCACCGGCACCAACTGCCTGACCCCGAAGGGCTTTTCACTGGCCCGGGTCCGGCTCGCCGAGGGCGTCTTCATCGACCTCTACAACGTCCACACGAACGCCGACTCGACCGACGACGCCCTCGCCGCCCGCCGCGCCAACATCGACCAGCTCTCCGACTTCATCCAGGCGAACTCGGCGGGCAACGCGGTGATCGTCATGGGCGACACCAACACCCGCTACACGCGCGCGGGCGACAACATCCGCACGCTCGTGAACGAGAACGGCCTGAGCGACCCCTGGGTCGACCTGGTCCGCGGCGGCAACGCCCCCGCGCAGGGCAGCGAAGCGCTCGTCTGCCCCCAGACGGCGCCGACGAACGACTGCGAGGTGGTGGACAAGGTCCTCTACCGCGGCAGCGACCTGGTGAACCTCGACGCCACCCGCTACAACAACGACTGGTCGAAGTTCCTGGACGAGGCCGGTGGCAACCTCTCCGACCACTTCCCGCACACGGTCGACTTCTCCTGGACCCTGCCCTCGGACCTCCGCGCCAGCGACTTCTTCGGCGGCCCGCACGGCACGGCCTTCAACGACGCGGACAACCTCCCGGCCACGCCCGCACCCCGCACGCTCACATTGCGCGGCAACGCCCGCCTGGATGCCGTATCCCTGACTCACGACGGCGGTACGTCCCTCACCCACGGCGGTACGGGCGGCACGGCCACGTCCCTCACCCTGGCCGCCGACGAACATCTCACCTCGGTGAAGCTCACCAGCGGCCAGAAGGACGGCCACACGCGCATCTTCTCGGCGGCCTTCACGACGGACAAGTCCCGTACGGTGGCGGCCGGTTCACCCACCTCGAGCACCGTGACGTACACCGCCCCGTCCGGCTGGCAGATCGTCGGCTTCACGGGCCGCGCGGGGAACGAGATCGACAAGTTGGGGGTGCTGTACGCACCGATCGGCTGACCTGAGGCGCCGTCGAACCACCCCCGGAAGCCAGACCCCCATGGGCTTGGCTCCGGGGGTGGATCCATGCCGGGCAACGTAGACGAACGGATATGGACCTGAGTCTGCTTGGCATGGTTGGGGCGGGTTGCGGCTGGTTCAGTTGAGTTCATGAATGACGACATGATCTTGGTGACGGGTGCTACGGGCAAGACGGGACGCAGGGTTGTACGGCTGCTTGAAGAGCGGGGCGTGGGGGTCCGCGCGGCGTCCCGTTCGGGTACGCCCGCCTTCGACTGGTCGGACCGCGGTACCTGGGAGCCCGTACTGCGCGGCGTGACGAAGATGTACCTGGTGCACCCCGACCTCGGCAGCCCGCAGGCCGCGGAGGACGTCGCCGCGTTCGCCCGGCAGGCAGCCGCCGCCGGAGCCCGGCACGCGGTGCTGCTGTCCACGCCCAGCGATGCCTGGGGTCCCGCCCAGGAACACGTGCTGGCCACGGAGCGTGCGCTGGAGCACGCGGGCCTGGAGTGGACCGTGCTGCGGGTGCGGTGGTTCTTCCAGAACTTCAGCGAGGACTTCCTGTACGACCCCGTGCTGAGCGGCGAGGTGCGGTTGCCGGCCGGGGACGGCAAGGAGGCGTTCGTCGACGCCGACGACATCGCCGAGGTGGCGGTCGCCGCGCTCACCGAGGACGGGCACGCCGGGTGGTGCTACGAGATCAGCGGCCCTCGCCTCATGTCCTTCGCCGACACGGTCGAGGAGATCGCCCGGGCCACCGGCCGCGACATCCGTTACGTACCGCTGACCCCGGAGGAGTACGCGGAGGAGCAGCGCGCGCAGGGCGTGCCCGAGGAGTGGGTGCAGCTGTCGATCGGCCTGTACGAGCACGTACGCTCCGGCGGCCTCGCCACACTCGGTGACGGTGTCAAGCGCGCGTTGGGGCGACCTGCCCGGGACTTCTCCGACTACGCCAAGGCTGTTGCCGCGCAGGGCGTCTGGAACGCCTGACACCCCAGATGGGCAAGCCCACCAGAGCAAGGGCCGCGACAGCAGGGAGAGTTGAGGCGGGGCGCGAGGCCCGCGTGGTGGCGGTGCTCCGGGTTCGGGAGCGCCGCCACCGCGTCTTCCTCGTCACGATCAGCGTGATCGTCCTCGCGTGGCTCGTCGGTTACTGGGCGCTGAGCGCCCATGAGGACGGCGAGCGGAAAGCCGCCGCGGCCAGGAAACACGTACAGGGCGAAAGGGTCTGGGACGCCGACTCGCTGACGTACGACCACGTCAAAGGCACCGTCGACTACCCCATGACCCCGCCCGTCGGCGGTGACCACGACGCGGCCTGGACGAACTGCGACGGCACCGTCTACAGCAAGCCGGTCCGCAACGAGAACGCCGTCCACTCCCTCGAGCACGGCGCGGTGTGGGTCACGTACAACGGCACGGCCACCGCCGCCGACATCGAGAGGCTGGCCGATACGGTCGCCAGGACCCCGTACACCTTGATGAGCCCCGTCACCGGTCAGTCGGGGCCGATCACGCTGTCCGCCTGGGGCCATCAGCTCACCGTCGACGCGGCATCCGACCCCCGCGTCGAGCAGTTCATCACCGCCTATGTGCAGGGCCCCCAGACTCCCGAACCCGGCGCCCCGTGCACAGGCAGCCCGAGCTCGTCCTGAAGGTGCGTGACCTCGGGTTTCTCCTTCGCTAACACTCTGACGGCATGGTTTCGCCATTCGCCAAATCCGCCCATCGGCACCATCGCCATCCTTTGGAGTTCCCCTTGCCTTCCGACAGCACGACCACCGCACCCCCGGCACAGCCGGGTGCCGACGCGTCCGGGGCCCCCTCGGGCGGCCGACGGCATCTGGGTCTGGCGCTCTTCGTGATCGCCACAGCCCAGTTGATGGTGGTCCTCGACGCCACCATCACCAATATCGCCCTGCCGAACATCCAGACCGACCTGGGCGTGTCCGACGCGAACCTGGCGTGGATCGTCAACTCCTACGCGCTCGCCTTCGGCGGACTGCTGCTGCTCGGCGGCAAGGCCGGTGACCTGTTCGGCCGCAGGCGGATGTTCCAGGTGGGCATAGCCGTCTTCACCCTCGCCTCCCTGCTGGGCGGACTCGCCCCGAACGAGGCCCTGTTGATCGGCGCCCGTGTCCTCCAGGGCGTCGGAGCCGCACTCGCCGCACCCAGCGCGCTGGCGCTGATCACCACCACGTTCCCCGAGGGCAAGCCCCGCAACTCGGCGATGGGCGTGTACGCGGCCATGTCCGGGATCGGCGCCACGGTCGGCCTGCTGCTCGGCGGCGTCCTCACCGACTTCCTCGACTGGCGCTGGGTGTTCTTCGTCAACATCCCGATCGGCCTGGCCGTCCTCGCCGGCACCCGCACCCTCGTCGAAGCCGAACGCCACCCCGGCCGTCTCGACGTGCCCGGCGCCATCACCGGCACCGGCGGCCTGATCGCCCTCGTCTACGGCATCACCCGCGGCGGCGAACACGGGTGGACCAACGATCTGACCCTGGCCTCCTTCGCGGCGGCCGTCGTACTGCTCGCGGTGTTCCTGATCCTCCAGTCCCGCGTCTCGGACCCGATGATGCCGCTGCACCTGTTCAAGGACCGCAACCGCTCCGGCAGTTACGCCGCCATGCTGTTCCTGGGCGCGGGCCTGTTCGCCACCTTCTACTTCCTCACCCTCTACATGCAGCTCATCCTGGGCTACAGCCCGGTGAAGACCGGCTTCGCCTACGTGCCCTTCAGTGTCGGTATGGGCATCGCGGCAGCGCTCAGCTCCAAGCTGGTCACGTACGTCGGTCCCCGCATGATCGCCGGACCGGGGCTGCTGGTGGCAGCCGCGGGGATGTTCTGGTTCGCCACGCTGGAGCCGGCCTCCTCCTACGCCGGGCACATCATGCCGGCGATGGTCGTCACCGGGCTCGGCATGGGTACGGGCTTCGTGCCGCTGACGCTGGGCGCGGTCAGCCGCGTCAGCCACCAGGACACCGGCATCGCCTCCGCCCTCCTCAACACCGCCCAGCAGATCGGTGGCGCGCTGGGCCTCGCGGTGCTGTCGACGATCTCCACCTCCGCGGCCGACGACAAGCTGCCCGAGGCGGCCGGAGCCCTCTTCCAGGGCCTCAAGACCCAGGACTTCGCCCTGGTGGCAAAGGCGGGCGAGGCGCTGACCCACGGCTACACCATGGCCTTCGTCGCCGCGGGCGCCATGTTCCTGGCCGGCTCGGCCGTCACCGTCCTCGCGATCAACGCCAAGAAGCAGCAGCACGTGGAGGGTGCGGCGCCCGTCCACATGGGCTGACATCACGGAGGGTGCGGCCCTGTCCCCGTGGGCCCCTGTCCTTCTGGGCCGCACCCTCCGGGCCGCATGACTCCCTCACCCAAGGAGACACCGTGAAAACACTGGTCTGGTGCAGCAGCGTCATCCCCGTACACCCCGCGGAGCGACGCGCACGGCGCCCGATCGGCCGGGACGTCCACGCCTTTCAGGCCATGCTGCGCAACTACGAGGACATCGCCCGCTGGGCCGACGCCTTCGGCTTCGACGGTTTCGGCAGCGCGGAGCACCACTTCCAGACCGAGGGCGGCGAGAACATGCCCAACAGCCTGCTGCTCTACGCGAAGCTCGCGGCGCAGACCAGGCAGATCATGTTCGCTCCGATGTCCCTCGTCCTGCCCGCCCACAACCCCGTGCGCATCGCCGAGGACCTCGCGATGTTCACCCATATGTTCCCCGGCCGGCTCGGCGTCGCCTTCGCCCGTGGCCGCCAGAGCCGCTGGATGCAGACACTGGCCCAGGACGACGCCGTCGTCTCCTCCCACCCGGGCTCCGACGCCCGTAACCGGGAGATCTTCAACGAGTACCTGTCGATCGTGGAACAGGCCTGGGCCGAGGACTCCTTCCAGCACATCGGCAAGCACTTCCAGGTGCCGTACCCGACCGGCGGCATCCGCGACTGGCCGCTCGCCGACTGGACCCGCGCCTACGGCGGCCCGGGCGAGATCGACGACGAGGACACCGTGCGGCAGATCGGCGTGGTCCCCAAGCCCCTGTACCGGCCGACGATCTTCATCCCCACCACCACCTCACCGCGGACCGTGATCGACGCCGCCCGCAACGGACGGACACTGCTGCTGACCGCCCGCAGCCGGGAGAAGGTGCGCTCGATCGCCGAGCTGTACCGCGACACCGCCCGCGCACACCGCCGCGACCTGCGGCTCGGCGAAGGCATGGGCGTCGTCGCGAAGGTCTTCCTCGGCGACACCTTCGACGAGGCCTTCGACCTCGCCGTCCAGACCGCGGGCTACTGGTTCCACAACTTCTTCCAGGCCTTCGGCTTCAACGAAGGACTGCGCACCGCCGCGGACGACCCCCACCGCAAGCTGCGTCTGGACGACGCGCGGGCGCTGACCCGCCGTATGTACGAGACGGGACTGCTCTTCTGCGGCACGGCGGAGCAGGTCCGGGACCAGATGAAGGACATGTACGAGGTCTACGGCGGCGGCCGGCTGGACTGGTTCGTCTGGGAGTACTGGGCGCAGGCGCTGCCCGGCGACGAGGCGCCGGACATTCAGCGGGCGCAGCTGAAGACGTACGCCGAGCAGATCATGCCCGAGTTCCGCAGCACTTCACCCCACGAGGAGTGAGCGATGCCCAGACTGCCCGCGCCCTTTGCCCGGATGATCGAGGTCCGTGGGACGCCGTGCACAGTGACCGATATCGAGGATCTGTCTCCGTCGTTTCGGCGTGTGTATTTCTCCGGCGAGGGTTTGCGGGGGCGTGAGTGGGCGCCGTGCCAGGTGACCACGTTCCTGGTCTCGCCGACCGAGTTCCGGCGGTACACGCCGGACGCGTTCGACGCCACGACGGGAGCGATGTCGATCCTGTTCCACCGGCACAGCGTCGGCGCCGAGGGCCCGCTTTCGCCGGGTGACGCGTGGCTGGACGGGCTCGCGATCGGCGACAGTGTCAGCGCGATGGGGCTGGAGGCGACGCAGAGCTTCCGGGCGCGTGAAGTGCCCGGCCCCGTCCTCGTGTGCGGTGACGGCACCACGGTGGGCCTGTGGAACTCGCTGATCCGCTGGCTGGGTGACCAGGGCCAGGTGTGCGGCGTGGTCGAGGTGCCCGCACCGGACGTACCACTGGTGCAGGACCTGTTGCCCGGCGTGGACGTCGTCGCGCAGAGCGAGCAGCCGGGGGCGGTGGTGCTGTCCTGGCTGGACGACACCCCGCGATCCGGGGAGGTCACGCACGCCTACCTGTCCGGGCACGGGCAGACCATCCAGCGGGCCCGCAACGTCGTCCGTGCCCGGTACGACCTGCACCGGTCCGTCATCTACACACAGCCGTACTGGGCGACGGGCAAGGTGGGCCTGTGACCTGCTGCGTGACAGTGCCTTGGTGCGCTGGACCGAGAGGCCAGTGAAGGGGCAGACTCCGGGGCACCGCTGCCGAGCCGAGTCGCGGACCACTTCGGCAGGCCCTCCTGGTCAGGTGACATGAACGACCCCCGTCAGACAGCGCCCGACGCCGTAGGTCTCATCCAGCACAAGATCTCCGTTCCGGACGTGCCGGAACGGCTCGTCCCACGGCCGAGGATCGACACCGCCCTCGGCACGCTCATCGAGCGACGGCAAGTGGTGCTCGTACTGGCGACGGCGGGCGCAGGCAAGACCATCGCCATCCGGCAGGCGACGACGCGGCTGCCCCACCCGGTGGCATGGCTGTCGGTCGACGCGACCGACAGCCGGCCGGGACGCCTGCTCGCCTACCTCGAGGACGCGTTGGCACGGCACGTACCGGCCGCCCGCCAGGTGGCGACCCGTGCGCTGCGCGCGGGCATCCAGCACGCGGAGTCCGCCGGGCTGCTCGCCGAATCCCTGAAGGGGCACCAACTCGTCCTCGTACTGGACAACTTGGAACGCCTCGGGGTCTCGGGCGACGGATGGGAGGCGCTCGGCGCGTTCCTGCACTATCTGCCGCGTACGGTGCGTGCCGTGCTGCTCAGCCGACGTGACATCCCGGCGGCGGTCCATCGGGAGCTCGACCCGACGTCGGTGGCGTGCCTGCGCGAAGAGGACCTCGCCTTCACCGTCGAGGAGGCGGCCGACGCCCTGCGGCTCAACGACAACGACACGATCGATGCGGCCGAGGCGGTGTCGGCGACGGGCGGCTGGGTCACCGGCGTGCTGTTCGAGGCCTGGCGCTCCGAGGAGCACACCGCGGTCGTCGGGGGTGAGGCCGACCCGCTGCACGGCTACATCTCCTCGCGGATCCTCGGCGAACTGCCCGGCGCGGACCGGGAGTTCCTCGTGACGACCTCGGTCCTCGACGCGGTGACGGCCGAGCGGGCCCGGGTGCTCGGACTGGCCAGGCCAGCCGGGCGGATGGGGTCGCTGCGGTCGGTACGGCTGCCCGTCGTCTGGTCCCCGGACGGGCGGACGATGCGCTGCCACCCGCGATTCCGCGAGTACCTGCTCGAACAGCTCGGCCACCGCGATGACGTGGAGCTGCGCCGGATCCGCCTCGCCCACGGCAGGCTGCTGGCCGCCGAGGGGCATGACGAAGAGGCCACTGAAGTCCTGCTGCAGGCCGGGGAGTTCGCCGAGGCCCGCGTCTGCGGGGCGCGCGTGATCCGGCAGTTGATCGAGCGGCTGGACCTTCCCGTGGCCGAGCGGTGGCTGGACGCGTTCGGCACGGCCGGGCGCGAACCGCGGGAACTGACCACGGCGCGGCTCATGCTGGCCTGGGCCCGGGACGACTTCCGAGGGGGAGCGGCCATCGCCGACGCGCTCCTGGAGTCCGGCGTCCGGGACGAGGTAGCCCGGACATCCGAGCGGGCGGCGGCGCTGATGACGTACTGCTACGCCCAGTGCGGCCGTCTCCAGGACGCGGACGAGATCCTGCGGCTGGCCGAATCCGGTGCGGAGGTCGCCGCCGTGCGCTACGCACTCGGGACCCTGTTTCCCTCGTACCGCATCGATACGCCCCCGGAGCTGACCGGGGGACCCTTCGACGCGGCCGTACTGTTCGCGAAGTACTGGTCCGGCCATCTCACCGACCTCGACGTCTCCTTGGAATCGCACTGGGGCAGGTCTCTGGCCACCCCGTGGCGGATCGCGGCGCTCCGCGCTCAGGGCCACACCCGCGAGGCCCTGGAGCTGTACGAGCGGACCCGTGACTCGGTCTCCAACTCCCTGAGCCTGCACGCGGTCCTGCCGGAACTTCTGCTGGACGCCGGGCGCCCCACCGAAGCGATCACTGCCCTCGAGGAAGGCCGCAAGCTCGCTCTCGACGCCGGGGCACACGCCTGGTACCTCGGTTTCACGGAAGGGCTGGTCAGGCTCCGGATCCTGGATCGCCGCGACGTCGCGACGTCCCTGGCGATCCTCGACGAGCTGGAGAACGACCCGCTCATCGAGCACGCGTTGCAGCCCCTGGCCAAGGGCCGGGCCTGGCGAGGCTGGCTCCTGCTGCGCGGCGGCGCCGACGCCGAGGCGCTCGACTGTCTGCGCGAGGCCG
This sequence comes from Streptomyces pseudoechinosporeus, assembly GCF_054783935.1. Classification (NCBI taxonomy): domain Bacteria; kingdom Bacillati; phylum Actinomycetota; class Actinomycetes; order Kitasatosporales; family Streptomycetaceae; genus Streptomyces; species Streptomyces pseudoechinosporeus. Next base: position 37,420 of record NZ_BAAGPS010000011.1, on the reverse strand, counting down.
TGTCGCTCATGCAGGCAGGCGGTCTCTTCCTGGAACTGCCCATCGCCGCGGCGCTGTTGGCGGAGGCGGAGTGGCGCGCCGGTCACGAGGACGAGGCCGACCGGGCCGCCGACCTGGCCTTCCGGGTGGCGGGCCGCCACGGCTCCCATCACGTTCTGCTCCAGATCCTCACCGAGTTCCCCGCGGTCGCCTCGCGGCGCATCGACGCCGAGGCCGACGCGGACACCCCGTGGCACGCCGTCGGCCGGGCACTCGCCGCCCAGGGGGCGAACATCCAGGTCATGGAGCGGACGCCGACGGTGACGGTCACGGAGTTCGGACGGCACGCCCTCGCCGTCGACAGCACCGAAGCCCGCCTGCGCATCAGCAAGAGCCTCGAACTGCTCTCCTACCTGGGCAGCAGGCACGGCCACGCCGCCGATCGCCGCGACGTGCTGGACGCCTTGTTCGCCCGCGACGACCGGTCGACCCGCGCCTACCTGCGCCAGGCCGTCCACCAGCTGAACCTGGCACTACCGCCCCAACTGCGCCTCACCATCGAGCAGAACAGACTGGCTCTCGCCGAAGAAGTCGCCCGCGGGTGTCAGTCGCTGCGCTTCGAAGCCGGCCTCGCCCAGGCGCACCGGCTGGCCGGACAAGCGAAGCTGTCCACGATCGAGGGGCTCCTGGCCCGCAACGAGGGCGAGTACCTGTCGGACCGCACCTCTCAGTGGGTGGAGGAACGGCGCGGGACCCTGACCCGGCAATCCGTCGAGGCCCTCTCGTCGGCGGCCGAACTCGCCCTGCAACTCCATCAGTACGGCAACGCCGCCCGCCTGTGCGACCGGGCGACCGCACTCGACCCGCTCCGCGAAGTCGCCTGGCGCGTCCGGATGCGCGCCGCGAACGCATTGGGCGACGACGGCGGCGTCCTCACCGCGTTCCAGCGTTGCGAGGCGGCGCTGAGCCGCATCGACGCGTCCCCTTCTCCCAGCACCCGCAGACTGCTCAAGCAACTACAGCGGTGAGCGTGGGAAACGTGCTTACATTAGGCGCCAACCTAGGAGGTCTAGGTTCTGCCGGAGGTGACACCGCATGGCCCGAGCCGGGCTCACGACCGCCCGCGTGGTCGAGGCCGCCGCCGAGCTCGCCGACGAGGTCGGGTTCGAGAACGTCACCGTCACCGCGCTTGCGCGGCAGTTCGGCGTGAAGGACGCGAGTCTGTACTCGCACGTCAAGAACGTGCAGGAGCTGCGCACGCGGCTCGCGTTGCTGGCGGGCGGCGAGATGATCGAGCGGATCGAGCTCGCCGTGGCCGGGCGGGCCGGGAAGGACGCGCTGGTCGCGTTCGCCGGTGCCTACCGGGAGTACGCGCTGGAGCACCCTGGACGGTACGCGGCCACGCAGATCCAAGTCGATCCGGCCCTGGTCGCCGACTCGGCCGTGTTCCGGCGCACCGCCGAAGTCACGTACGGCATGCTGCGCGCCTACGGCCTCACGGAGCCCGACCTCACCGACGCCGTACGGCTGCTGCGCAGCACCTTCCACGGTTACTGCCACCTCGAAGCGAGCGGCGGATTCGGCCACCCCCGCGACGTCCAGACGTCCTGGGACAAGGCCGTCGACGCCCTGCACATCGCCCTGGAGCACTGGCCCCGAGAGGAGAAGACACATGTCTGAGACCACCCCGCCCCACGAGGTGCGCGGCAGCGGACCCGTGCTGCTGGTCATCCCCGGTGGGGCCGGGCATCCCATGGGCCTCGACGGGCTCGTGGAGCGACTCGCCGACCGGTTCACCGTGGTGACGTACGACCCGATGGGTCTCGCGCACGGCCGGCTCGGCGAGCCCGTGGAGGACCAGCGGGTGGAGGCGTGGAGCGACGGCGCGCGTCAGGTGCTCGACTCGGTGCTTCCCGGCGGCGCGTCCGCGTACGTCTTCGGCAGCAGTTCGGGCGGCATCGCCGCACTCGACCTGCTCACCCGCCACCCGGACCGGGTACGACACGTTGTCGCCCACGAGCCGCCGAGCGTGACGGTACTGCCCGATGCCGCGCGACACCGGGCGATGTTCGAGGAGGTGTACGAGATATATCGCGCGGAGGGTCTCCAGGCCGCGATGGTCCGACTCAACGCCGGGCTGGAGGACCGGGCTTGGGAAGCACCGCCACCCGTCGGTACCTCCCCGACCCCCGCATCACCGTCCGTCCCCGACAACCCCATGGCCGTGTTCGTCGTCCACGTCCTGCGCCAATTCACCGCGTACGTACCGGACTTCGCCGCCCTGAAGCCCCTTTTCGCCCGGCTCACCCTCGCCGGTGGACACGACTCGCACGGCCAACTCCCCCACCGCACCGCGCGCATGCTCGCCCAACGAAGCGGCAGCGACTTCGTGGAGTTCCCCGGCAACCACATCGGCGCGGTCACGCATCCCGTCGACTTCGCGGAACGTCTCGCGGAGAGGTTGCCTCCGGTCACCGCCCCAGGTGTCCCGCTCACCACTTAGGGCGTGCAGACTCGACAGGCGTGGCCTGATGACTCATCAGCGGTCGCTGGTGTCTATGTGCGCTCCTGGCAGGCGGCCTTTGCGGGGCTCGTTCCCCAGCACTACCTCGACGCCATGGACCGGAGCCGCGAAGAGGCCGAGTGGAAGGCACGCATCGCGGAGGCACAGTGGCCGTGGACGGGAGTACTGGTGGCCGAAACCGAGGCGGGCATCGTCGGATTCGCAAGCTTCGGCCCGTCTCAGGAGATCCCTGCCACCGCGGAAATCGGCACGCTCTACGCGATGCCCGAGGTCTGGGGCACCGGGATCGGAAAGCAGTTGATGTCGGCCACGCTGACGACCCTCGGACAGGCCGACTACACGCAGGCCACCTTATGGGTCCTGGAGGACAACGAACGGGCCCGGCGGTTCTACGAAGCCGCCGGATGACGCCCGGACAGCGCGGCCGTGGAGGACACCACCGGCGGAGCCTCTCTCAACAAGTTGCGCTACCGCCGCTGTCTTGGCCGAACCGGGGGCCGTTGACCGCCCAACTGGCCCGGCAGACGTGGACACGGTGCGCGTTACGTTCCACGGTCACGTCCATTGAGGAAGCGGCGTTGCGGAGGCGGGCGTGCCGGTCGGCCGCCGGGCCTGTGGTCCTCCCTGGGGGTTGAGTCCGAAAGCGTGAGCATTTCTCCCTGTTGTGTTCATGCATCGCTCGTTTGGGCGGCTGGAGGACATTTCACCCCTCACTGTTCACGTTTTTGCGTGACAGGCCCATGGGCTCGCTCGCGGCGCCCGGTCCCTGGCCGCGCCGAAGTCGATCGGGGTGGCGGGGCCCGATCAGGCGGCCCGGCAACCTTCGCGGCAGTCTGCAACAGGCCAGGCAGGACAGTCGGGGCCCACTCCTCGATGGTCTTCGCGTGCTTCTCCGCCTCCAAAGCCCGCTCGTAGTACCCGGCATGTCCCTTCCGCTTGGCCTTCCGCACGTCCTCGCACCGTCGCGCGAAGAACCCGTCCGTCTTCAGCACCCGGTCGACATGTACGGCGAGATCCTCGGGCATTCTCCGCTGCCCCCGCTCGATCTCACTCAGGTAAGTAGGTGCGTAGAAGCTGCCCTCCACCGTCTCCTGCAGCGTGAGCCCCATCTCCTCCCGCTTCCACCGCAACTCCTTGCCGTAGAACTCCGGAACGCTCGCCGAACCGTCAATGTCCTTGCGCAAAACCATCGTTGACCACCTTTTCCACACCCGGCGCCGTGGACCCCAAACCCCTTTTACAGTACGCCGCCTGACGTCATTGTGTGACGAGTTCGTCACGCAACGCACAGGAAGGCGTACAGCCATGACCCACCACGGCGATCTCCACGACGTACAGGACTGCGTGGAGCACCTCCGCACCGCGCTGGAAGCCAACGGCATCACGCTGCCGTCGCTCGGCGTCGAGGCGGCGGCCTTCGCGGGGACCTACCCGCCGCGTCACGGGGGCCTCGTGGCGCTCGGCAACTGCAACACGGCCACCGCCCGCAAGCTGGCCGAGGCGCTGCACAAGGCGGCGGGCCGATGAAGCCCCTCGTCCTCGAACTGCTGGCGGTGGCCAAGGCCGTTCCCGAGGTACGTCGGGCTGTGCGCGAGTACTTGGGCGGGCCCTGCCCCGAAGTGCAGCTCTGTGTCAGCGAGTTGCTGGCGAATGTGATCAACCACCTGGGCGAGGGCACGCCGGTGACGGTCCGTCTGAGCCGTATGGACGGTGGCCGTACGCGCCTGGAGGTCAGCGACCCGGAGGCGTACGCCTGGCTCATCCGGCGTCGGCCGGGGCCGGACGACGAGACGGGCCGCGGCCTCCTGCTGCTCGACGCGGTCGCGCTGTGCTGGGGCGTGGAGCAGGGGCCGGGCGGCAAGACGGTGTGGTGCGAGTGCGCCCTGTGAGTAGCACTTAGACTGGAAGCTTCGCCATGACCCACATGTGCCGCCCCTGGGGAGGGAGCGCGCCTTGACTCAACAGCAGCTGGGACGGGGGCCGTTGAGAACGGATCCCGTGCCGCCGGTGCCGGACGGTCCCCGGCCACCCCGTTTCGTACGGTGGCTGGGCGGTTTCGGCTGCGTAGCCGCCGGTTACGCGGTGTTCCAGGCGCTGTTCGGCCTGCTGCCGGACAGCATCGACGGGCAGGCCGCGAGGTATGCGATCGCCGGAGTCGCCGGTCTCGGTACGGCGCTCTCGGCCTGGCTGGCGGCGGAGCTGCTGCGGGCCCGGTCCGAGCGCAACGCCCCAGCGGGGACAGGGCAGTTCATCGCGGGATCGGCGTCGCTGTCGGGGCCAGGACCGCTTCCTCAGCTGTTCTCGTCGGCGTACGACAATCTCGCCGAGCAGATCTGCGTGGTCGACGATCCGGTGTGCGGGCGGCTCACCGGCTGGCCGCACTCGCTCGGCGAGAGCGCGGGCCGGCCGACGCCGGTCGGTACGGCGTACGGGCTGCACATCGCGCTCGATCTCGGCGTCCCCGACGGGCGGTTGAGCACGGGTGAGCTGGTCGAGACGCTGTGGCGGCTGCGCCTGCCGGACGGCGGCTGGTCGGCGCGCTCGCAGGGGACGGTGGCCCGGCCCGAGGTGACCGCGCTGGTGCTCGGCGCACTGGCCCGGGCAGGTGTGGACCCGGCTCGGGTGGCCGCGGAGGTGACGCGCTGCGAGTCGGGCTTCACTCTCGAACTCGACCGCACCGGGCGCGAGTTGACGCATGTCGTGACGACCGTGCTGCGCGGCCTGCTGCGCGCCGCGCCCCGCTCGGACGTACTACGCGTACTCCAGGAGGCCCTCGTCGACGGCGCCGTCACCGACCCGCGCCGCCAGCACCGCCGCTGTTGGAGCTACCGCCTCGCGCCCCTGCACGGCCCGCCCTCCCCGCTGCACACCTCGCAGGCCGTGGTCGCCCTGGACCGCGCGGCCCGCGTCGTGGGCGAGAGCGCCAACGCGCGCGCCGCCCGCGAGGACGGCATCCGCTGGCTGCTGGCCTGCCCGGACGCCCCGCACGACTCCTGCCTCGACCTGACCAGCCTCCGCGAGGAGGTGCGCAGGCCACGCCCCGACGACCCGTCACGCCACGAGGTCCTGAACGTACGGCACTTCACCGCCTCCTGGATCGTCCGCGCCCTGCTCACCCCGGCCGCTCGCGACATCGCACGCGAGGACGGCATGGAGGCGGAGTGGCGCGAGCGGCTGGACGGCGCGGCCACCGCCGTATGGGCGGCGCAGACGGACGGCATATGGACCTGGCCCCGCGAAGACACCACCAGTGAGCTGCGCCGTCCCATGTGGATGACCTACCAAGGTCTTTCGGCGCTGCGCGCTCATGCCGTATGGATGTACCAGCCGCATGGCTGAGTCGGAGGGAGCGTGCATGGGCGGTCGGCAGGTCCGGGCGGCGCGACAGCTGCTGGCCGAGGCACTGGACGGCGAACTGCCCGAGCACGAACGGGTGTTGGCGGCCCGCTCCGTAATCGCCGAACTCGGCTCCTCCGACCGGCTGTTGGAGCTGACCGCCGAACTCGCCTCCGGCGAGGGCGACCCGGAGGGCTGCGCCCGGCTCTCGTACCGCCATGTCCTCGGCTTCGACAAGCTTCTGCTCATCGACGGCGGCCCGCACCACATGCTGCGCGCCCACCTATGGCACGCAGGTCGCGGCGCGGTCGGCAAGGAGGACATCCACAACCACCGTTCCCCGCTTGCCTCTTACGTCGTACGGGGGCGCCTGACGATGGAGTTGTACGCACCCGTGCCCGACGGCGGGGTCGAGGCGGACCGCTACCAGGAGTCCCTGTCCGACGAGTCCGCCGACTGGCTCCTGGAGCCCGCGGGCCCGTCCCGGCTGCGTCTGACGCACGTGGCGCAGTACGCGGCGGGCAGCACGTACGCCCTCCCCGCCCACACCCTGCACCGCGCGTGGACCGGGACGACGGAGCCGACGGTGACGCTCTTCCTGGAGACGGGCAGCGGGCGACGGCGGCACACCGATGTGTTCACGGCGGCGGGACCGCATCCGGGCGCGGTGCCGAAGGTGCCCATGAGGGTGGAGGAGTATCTGGGGGAACTCGACGCGTTGGCGGAGCTGCTCAGGAGCTCGTAAGAGCCTGTGTCTGAGCCCCACATGACAAGTCGAGTTGGGCTTCGACACAGGTCAGAACCCTATCGCAGGGACGGATCCGCCCGCTGACCTACTGCCGTGTCAACGAGTAGCAACGGCCAAGCTGACCACGTAGCGCTCCTCGACCGTCCCGTTCGGGAAGGCTTCAGTCAGGAGGTCGCGCTCAGCGGCCAGGAACGTCTCGGTGGCCACCCGTTACGACGTGGGAAAGACGGCCAAACGCCCCGAGAGCATCACCGAATGCAACCAACTCAAAGCTCGCAAACCATAAAAAACAAGCTTAGAGACGACTTCCGACGACAAGCCTGCGGCCACAGCCTCACCGTCCACAGACAGCAGCAGCGCCCTCTGACTCGGACTGGGGATCGGCGTCGCCGTGCTGTTCGGTGGCGCGGTGGTAACTGCTGACCGATGGCGGGGTGACCGTCGAGGTCGAGTACCGACTGCTGGAGGGGCGAGTACACACGCGACGACGTTGAGCGGGACGTCCACCAGGCCGACACTTCACGTACACGCGTGCCCTCGTCCGCGTTCGGCAGGGACGGGCCGCCCAACCCGGAGAACACGCCTGCCTCGAAGCGCCGGCGGACCCGCACCAGGCGCACGGCGCCTTCGTAGAAATTTGTGAACGCAACGCGCGTAACTGTGAAGGTGTGGTGTGCCAAAACCGGCCGGAGTTGGGCGTGCGGATGGGCGTTGCATAGGTGGGTGAGGGTGGGCGGGGCCTGCCGGTCCACGCTCAGGCGTCGCCTCGGGTGTCGAGGCGACGGCGGTGTTCCCGCAGGCGGGCTACGAGGGGGAGGGCGGAGCTGGGCGCGTCCAGCCTGGACGGGGAGGCGGGCATGCGAAGCGCCTAGCGGGCGCGGGTTCTTCCTGGTCGAAAACCCATCTACCAGGGATTTTTCTCGTCTGTCAGCGCAACTGCCCAGTTTTCTGGGGGAGGTTGAAAGGGCTTAATCATTGCCCGACGACAGGGGTATGTGACATCAGTGGCAGCTGATAACCTGCGCGCACTCTGAGGCCGCCTGAGGCTCCAGGGGCCCCCGTAATGGACGCGACGAGATGTCGCTTCATCGCCTCGGATCGCCCCGAGGCGGCCGGTATCGGCCTCCGGGCCGAGGCCCGGCGGGCCTGACGAAGGCCGGTTCTTCCGGGGGCAGCTTCGAAGGCGCAAAGAAAGTGGACGAATGGAAAAGACCCCGATAACGGGCGCCGGGCCGACGCCCGGCGCCCGCGCGCGCAGACGCCGTTCCCGATGGCTCAGCGGGAAGTTCCTGGCGCTCTCCCTCGCCGGGGCCACGCTGCTGGGCGGCGGCGCCCTGGTGCTCCCGCAGTTGCAGAAGGCCGACGCCGCCCAGGACGATGCCCCCAGCCGTGGGATGCGGTCGAGTCGTCCGGAGATCGACCCCAAGCGCGCCCACCAGGCGGCGGTCGACTACCTGATTCGCTCCGGCATGACGCGCAGTGCCGCGGAGACGCGGCTGAAGAACCAGGAGCGGTCCCGGCAGGTCGCCCGCAAGCTGCGGGCCGAGGCGCCGGGTGACTTCCAGTCGCTGTACATCAACCGCGCCGGCCTGCTGGTGGCGAACGTGGTGACCGAAAGGGGCGCTGCGCTGGCACGCGCTGCCGGAGTGACGCCACATAAGGTAACTGCCGGCTGGAAAGAGCTGACGGGCATCAAGGAGCAGCTGCTGGCGTCGGTGAAGAACAGCCATGGCCTGAGCGTCGGTATCGATCCGAAGAGCGGCACCGTCAACGTCACCTACTCCTCCGGCTTCTCCGCGAAGGACCTTGCGTCGCTGCGGGCCAAGGCCAAGCAGTACGGCGATCTGGTGACGGTCACCAAGGGCGCCGGCACGCTCCGCACCACCGCAGACGCCAATCCCGGAAGCGGCTTCACCAATGCTTCGGGGGGAAATTGTACGGCCGGGTGGGGAATCGACATCTCCGCTCTCGACCCAGGAGCCGAGGGAGGAACAACACGCGCCGACGGCTTCATGTCCGCCGGCCACTGCCTCCGGAACAACGAGGGGATTGAGGTCAACGGCCAGGACGCCGGTACCGCGTTCAACGTCCACCTCGGGCCGGAGGGCGACTTCGGCATGGTCAGGCTGAATGCCCAGTTCTCCAGCCAGCCAAAACTCGCATTCATCGAGGACCCGGTCACCGGGGTGGACCGTAATCCGATCGTGGGCACCGCCGTCTGCAAGCTCGGAATGACAACCGACTACACGTGCGGAGAGATCACGGAGCTCAGCGCAAGCACCAGATCCCGGATGAACGACGGCACCATCGCGTCTATCGGTGGGTTGATCAGGACAAACCTCTGCGCTGAGGGCGGCGACAGCGGCGGCCCGGTCTTCACAGAAAGCGGCAATTCGGTCATTGCCATCGGAATTGTCCAGGGGGGCCGGGCAGACGCTCAAGGCCGCTGCGGGGAGAGGCAGAACCCGAAGGCACCGAACAGTACCAATGTCCAGCCGATCGACCCCATCGTTCCGGAAGGCAGCCCGTACCAGCTGAAGCTTGCCGACGACGGGTCGCAGGGCGACAGCGGCCGACCGCCAGAGCGCCAGCCCCGGGACGTCGAGCCGACCTCGGGCAGCGGCCGACCGCCAGAGCGCCAGCCCCGGGACCTCGCCAGCCTGCTGGACAACAGACTGAATTACGTCGCCCTCGGCGACTCCTTCTCGGCCGGCACCGGCGCCGGGCCGTACCTGTCCAACGACAAAACGATCACGCCGGTCGACGGCCTGGAAGTGAACAACCCGCCTGCCTCGGTCAACCACAACAACAACTGCCAGCGCAGTGAGCAGGCCTACGGCCCCCTGATCGCCAAGCAAGACTCACTCTACGGAAATGTTACCGTCGGCAACTTCACCTTCGCCGCGTGCGCCGGGGCGGTCACGCAGAACGTCCTGAACGGGCAGCTGGACGCGCTGAGCCCGGACACGGAGCTGGTGACGCTCACCATCGGCGGCAACGACATCAGGTTCGCCGACGCGATGAGGGAGTGCGCCAAGCCCGTGGGGTTGTTCTCGCAGAAAGCCTGCTCGGACGCGCTGAACATATCCGAGACGCTCATGATGAACCTGGAGGGGCGGCTGACGGAGACCTACCAAAAGATCCTGGCCGCCGCACCGAATGCCCGTCTCCTCGTCCTCGGATACCCCAAGCTGTTCGATGAGCAAGGCCAGTGCACGCTCACGCAGAACCGCATCAACCCCTTCCCGAACGTGCGCAAGCGCATGAACCATTCCGCCGAGACTCTCAGCCAGGTGGTCCAGAACGCGGTGAAGCAGGCTGGGCGACGAGTCCAGTTCGTGGATCCCCAGCCGGCCTTCGACGGACACGGCGTCTGCTCAGCGGACCCCTTCATCACCGACCCGGGCACCATTGGCCTGCTCCATACCGAAGACTCGTACCACCCCAACGCCAAGGGACATCAAGCGTACGCGTCCCTGCTCAAGGAAGCGGCGGACGACCCCGTCCCGGTGAACACCTACAACCGGGGCTGCTCGGCGATCAATCGCTGCCGCAGGTGAGCCGGTGATCCCGGGCGCAGGGCTCCGCGAGGGGCTCAAGGGCGGCCCGCACCGGGACTGCCCGGGCCGTCGGTATCAACCGGCGGACCGGAAAGCGATGGCGTAACGGGTGCAGCGCGTCCGGGCGGTACACGGCGGCACCACCGATCTCCGCGGTGGTGCCGCCCGTCGTCTGAGGAGACCGCGCCTGCCACCCCTTCCCGCTGCCTGAACCGGGCCGACGAACGTCCTCATCCACCTGGACCCGGGCCCGGCAGGACTCCCTCGGCTCTCCGGCATTCGGCTCTTGGCCGTCCTGCGCCCACTGAGGAGTTGGGCCTCCCTTGCGGTCGGCTTACCAGGCGCCAAGGGCGGCGCCAGGACCCCAACAGGGTTGTCACGTTCCGCACGTGTGAGATGCGACCGGGGTGGGCGCCCTCATTGCTCCGGGACGGTGGTGTCCTCCCGGCCGACTCGGTGTCTTCAGCCGGCACCGCGGCTGAGGGCGGCGACGAAACGGCCCCAGGCGGTGGCGGGGAACACGAGCACGGGGCCGTGGGGGCGTTTGGAGTCCCGTACGGGGACGATGCCGGGGAAGTAGCAGTACAGGAGCAGCGCAATCGGCCTCGCGGGAGGGTAGGCCACCCCGCCCCGCCCGTCGTGTTCCGAAACCTCCCCGCACCCGCGCATCAGGCGCGGGCGGGTCACACGCGGTGGAGGGCCTGCCGCACGATGTCGAGGTTGTACTCGTCGATGTCGACGCTGCTCAGCTCGGCCGGGCTCAGCCAGGCGTACGCCTGGTCGGGCTCGGGCAGGGTGATGTGCCGGGAGAGGGGCTTGACCAGGAAGTTGTCCTGCCAGTTCTTGACCTCGCGCCCGCGATACTCACTCACGAACGACGATTCGCCGACCTTCCGGACGACCTCGCCGAGAAGCCCGGTCTCTTCCTTCAACTCCCGCAGAACGCCGTCCTGAGGGCTCTCCCCCGGCTCGAGCTTCCCGCAGGGCACCCCCCACACCCGGGGCAGAAACCGCTCGGTCTCACTACGCCGCACCAGCAGCACACGCCCTTTGTGCATCACTACGGCGGCGGCCAGTCGCTTGTCGCCGGGGATGTCCATGTCCATGGTTTTCCTCGGTCCCTTGCCGGTCGGAGTCCACAGGGCTACGTACCCACGAAAGCTATAACCGTACCAGGATCAGCCCCCTCGGCGCGGGCTCAGCGCCTCCACCTGGGCGTACGCGGGGGCGCTGCCGCTGGGCGTGCGCCCGGCCCGGATGTCGGCGGCCGTCTCCAGTGCCGCGCCCAGGGCCCGCCGGTACAGCAGCGAGCCGAGGCTGACCCTGCGCACTCCGAGGTCGCCGAGCTGGGGGACGGTGGGGCCGGACGGTGAGTAGAGGATGTTGAGGGGGACGTCGAGGGTCTTGAGGAGGGCGGCGATGCGTGCCGGGTCGGTGAGCTCCGGCACGAACACGCCGTCGGCGCCTGCCTGTTGGTAGGCGTCGAGGCGCCGGTACGTCTCCTTCTCGTCGCCGTCTCCCAGCCGGTACGTGTCCGTGCGGGCGTTCACGAAGAGGCCTGGCACGGCGGCCTTCACGGCGGCGATCTTCGCGGCGTGCCGTCGTGCGGAGCCGAGGCCGTCCTCCAGGTTGATGCCGACGGCTCCGGCGGCGGCGAGCTCGCGCGCGACCTGCGCGACCTCGTCCGGATCGTCGCTGAAGCCGCCCTCGGCGTCCACGGACAGCAGATACGGCCCTTGCCCGAGCCGCAGGGCCAGGTCCAGCGTGGCGTCCCGGGTGGCGCCCGCGCCGTCGCCGTCGGGCAGTCCGGCCGCCGCGGCGACTCCCAGGCTGGTCGTCGCGATCGCCTCGAAGCCCTGCGCGGCGAGGGCCGCCGCCGAGGCGTGGTCCCAGGCGTTGGGGAGGAGAAGGGGCGCGTCCTGGTGGTGGAGGTCGGCGAAGGTGGTGGTCATGAGAGGTCGCCCACGGCGTCGGCGTAGTACGTGGATTCCGTGAGGTGGAAGGCCAGTTGGCGGAAGGTCCAGCCGTCGCCGGGCGAGTGGTCGAGCTGTTCCGGGGTGAGGGTGCCGAGCCGGTTCGCCCAGATCCGGGCGAGCCGGGTCAGCCGGCTGCGGGCCTCGTCGAGGTCGTCCTGGGTGAACGGCGCCATGTCCGCCTCGGTGGTGCTGGCCGAGGCGTGCCAGTGGTCTGGGAGCGGTTGATCGCCGACCAGTCTGGCCTCCAACTCGGCCAGGTGGTCGACAAGATGGTCGGCGACTCGGCGGATCGCCTTGTGCGGCGTGTAGATCCGGTCGTCGACGTGGGCGGGCTTCCCGTCCCAGGCGGTCCAGGTCGCCGCGAGGGCGAGGACGTGGTCGACCATGGCGCCGACGGCTTCGCCGGGGTCGCGGTCGTCGGTGACCGGCCCACCGGCGAGGATGGTCGGGGCTGGTTCCTGCGAGGAATCCGTCATACGGCAACGCTAGAAGCGGGACGCTTCGGTACCGGCCGAAGCATTCGTACCGGGAAGCGTCCGTACGTACGACGAAGCAGTTCCGACGGTGACAGCTGCCCTGATCGCAAAAGAAACGAGGGTCAGCCTGGGCGTCTCCTCCGCTGCCGTCGACCGCTTGCCCGGCGGTGTCGGTTCCGGGCCCCGGGGACTCTGAGAGGAGTACGAGCGCGCGCTCTCGGCCGCTTCGGCAACGGAACGAACCCGTGCCGATCTTGCGGCAGACGGAGGAGGCCGTTCCCGCCTTGGTCAGCATGCGCAGTGCTTCGCGACGACCGCCGACAGGTGACCATGAGCCGTCATTTGGTGGCAACCCGTCGCTGACTGACGGCATACCCGGCCGTCGGTGTCAGCAGGTCAGTGCGGGCACATCATGTGCCGCCATCCAACGTTATGGTGCTGTCGCGTCAAGCAGCCGCAGCCCCAAGGGAGTTGCCGCGTGCAGGACGCACTTTCCGGCGCGGTGGCTGGCCACGAGTCCGCCGTCGCGCAGGACGCCGATCTGGTAGCTGACGCTCGGCAGGGCCAGGCCCACTGCCGCGGCGACGTCGGAGGTAGTGGGGTCGTTGCGCCGGGCGACTGCGGCAAGGATCGCGGCCCGGGACCGGCCCAGCAGGCGTACGAGTCCGTCTTCTGTTACGTGCGGGACATCGAACGGGTTCTTGGCCACCGGGTAGACGAGCACAGGGGGCAGCTCAGGGTCGGCCAGGGCGGTCGGACGGCGCCAGCAGAAGTAGGAGGGGACGAGGAGCAGGCCGCGGCCGTCGAGGAAGAGGTCGCGCTCGACGGGATAGTCCACTTCGAGGACCGGTGCATTCCACCGTGCCAGCGGGCGTAGCCCGTCCAGCAGAGCCTGGGTGCCGCCGTCCAGCAGGGCGCGGGTCCGGAGGCCGACATCGTTGCCGACCACCGTACGGACATGGGACCAGTGCGGCTCCATCAATGCGTCGAAGTACACAGCCAGGGCGTGGGCCAGCGATGCGAGCGCGTTGCTTCCCGGTCTGCTCAGTGACGCGGTCCAGCTCGGGAGCGGCCGGGACTCGGCCAGCTGCCCCAGCTCTCTGGCCAGACGGTTGCGGGGTGTCGCGCGCACCTGGTCGAGTGCGGCGGACAAATCCGTTCCGGTTACCGGCGGCGTGAGGAAATCAGGGATGTAACCGACGCTGGGGATCAATCCGCGAAGCGGCTGAAGGGCCTGATGCAAAGCCGTGTCCCGCTGGATTCCGTCACGGGCCGCACGGCGCCAATGGCCGAATTCCAGCGGTCCTTGTCCTGTTTGCAAACGGCACACGCTGCAGACGAGTTCCCACAGCGGATCGGGCTGCCGGGCGAGGCGGATGTTCTGCAGATCATGGGAGGTGAAGTGAATGCGGAGCATGCATCCTCTTTCGCTCGCAGTCCTGTACGAGCCATGGCCGCCCCGCGGTCGGCGCGACTGTGGAGAAGGACAGGCCTCGTGGGTTCCTGGTTGCGCCCAGGGGCGTCCGGGGTCTGTTTTCGGCACCAGAACGCCAGATTCCGGATATCCGGTCGTCAGCCACGGCGTCCGGAACTAGTCACTACATTTCGAAGGACATCGAAGGGATGGCGGATGTGGTGCGGTTCCTCCAAGAATCGGGTGCCGCCGAAAGTGGCCGACCAAGCTCGCCTCTGCCACGAGAGAAGGAGTCCGACATGCGCTTACCCCGTCTATTCACCGCAACAGTCGCGACCGCCGCCCTGATTGCGGGGCTCACGGCAACGGCCACCGGCCCTGCGGCCGCAGACCGGGACCTACGCAAAGCCGCGCCGGGAACGAGCGCCTCCGTGCGGACGGCCGGAGAGGAAGGTGACCTGATGTCACCTGCAGGCGGCATCGGGATCGCTGCCTGGACGCCCACCGTGTCCCCGCTCTACACCAACTCGCTTCCCGCAGAGCACGTTTACAGGAACCAGACCAACGCCCAGCGGAGCTCTCGTCTCAACAACTGTCCGAGCGGGCGTCTGTGCATCGCGGTTGGACAGGGCGACGGCAGGCACGCCGTTTTCGAGCTCTACTATTGCAGCGAGCGGAGGCTGGGTAATTTCATCGACGCCGGCGCCGTTAACAACAACCAAACCGGCGGTGTGCGCGCATGGTTCGCGAGCGCGGACGGACGTACGCACGAATACATCCCCGCCACCGGCAGGCCTGTGGGGTTCAATCCGTATCCGTACGACTATCTCAGGCCGTGCTTCGGCTGAGTGGCCTGTCGCCCGGCCAACCCGTAGTTGTGCGCTCCTCTGCCACCCACCGCAACCGACCCTGGATGCGGTGGTGCGGGATCGATTGCGGCAACTGCCGCCATCAGAGGGTTCGGGAGGATGCCGAACCAGAGCCGCGCGGCCTGGCCGACCAGGGCCCGCTCCGAGGCGGTGGGCGAGGGCCGGGACGTGGCCGGCGAGCCGGGCGACGGCTCCCGCGCCCCGCTAGGGTCCGGCGTCCTTGTTGCGGTGCGGACGGTGTCGAGACGGCGCAGCGGGTCGGGGAACCGTTCCTCGAATGGAAACGCCGATGCGGAACGGGCCCTTCGAAGATCTAACGGCACACACGATCGGTGCGCCGGCCGACGAGTGACATGGAGGAAACGCATGCGTATGCGCAGGAGGCTCGGAGCGGTGCTGGCGACGGCGGCGCTGACCGTGGGGATCGGTGCCGTGGCGGCGCCGTCCGCCCATGCGGCACCCGGCTGCTGGACGAACGACGGCGGGATCAAGTGGTACTGCAACAACGTGTCGGGCGCTCCGGTGTACGGCATCATCGGCAACAACCACTCGTACCCGGACCCCAACAAGGTCGTCGGACACATGTATTCCAACCCGAGCTGGTTCTTCTGCAAGCTCGACGGCCAGGCCTGGGTCGGCGGCCCGCACCCGACGCGCTGGCTGATGACCGTCGCGGACAACGGCCAGCTGGGCTTCATGAAGGACACCGCGATCTACAGCGAGACCAACCCCGTACGGAACTGCTGATCACGGCCTGCACCGGCGGGCATCGGCTGCTGAAGTAGGGCCGGGGACTGACGCGGTGGCTTCCGCTCCGTTTCCAGCCCCCGACCCTACTGACCCGCGACGCCGACACGTACAGCCGTCTACCGCGGGCGCGCCGTGAACTGGGCCCACAGGTCGACCGCCGCCTCCAAGTCCAGCGCGGCTACCCGCTCACGGGGGATGCCGGCCGTGTGGATCAGACGGTTGGCCAGCCAGTCGGGCACGGGCTCCCGGACCGCCTCCACGCGTACGGTGATGTCCCCGGCCAGGCGGCCGAGCCGCTCCACAACATCGGAGAGCTGCACGAACTCAGGCTGCGTCCCCTCGGCCTCCCGCACTCGTGCGGTTGCCTCCTCGTACACCTCCACGTCGGCTCTGGCTCCGACAGCCCAGATCTCGCAGACCTCCACCGACTTGTCCTCGGTGACCCGATAGACGACTCGCCAGGTGTTCCGACCAACGATCAGCTTGCGATAGCCGGTCAGCTCGCCTCCCAGCGGATATCCGGCGGCCGGGTCGTCCAAGAGAAGAAGAACCTCTTTGAGCACCTTGGGCGCGGCGTCGGGGCCGATACGCCGAAGATCGTCAATGGCGGCGTCCGTGAAAGTGATCTCAGGCATGGCTCAGTCGTCGTCCGGCAGAGCGTCGAGGGACTCGCGTGTGTGCCCGAAGGCGGCGAGTACGTTGTCGAGCGAGGTTCGCTGCCCAGTGTCAGAGGCGCTCCGGGCCAGTACGAGCGCAAGATCGTGCAGGTCGGAGGCGGCAGCCTCCAGAGCGGCGAGCCGGTCCATTCCGACGACGGCTGCCACGGGCCGATGGCGGCGTGTGACGACCAGATCCGAGCCCTGCTCGGCTTCTGCGACAAGCTTGGCCACACCGCGCTGGGATGCCTCGGTCACCGTCAGTTCGTGGGCGTCGCGCAGTATCGTCATGGAGCTAAACTATACAGAAAACTATGTAAGTCGTCGAGTCGTACCTGATCACTCGTCCACCGCTCGTCCTTGAGCGCGCGGCAACCTTCCCCGGCGCGGCGGCGACTCGAAGGCATGGCATCTGCAAGACCCAAACCACCAGCGACTCCCACAACATCGCACCGCCGCCGCCGAGTCGCCCGCAAGCCCGTCGTGGCCTCGCTCGCGGCAGCCGCCCTACTGGCCGGTGCGTGGTACGCGACCGCCACGGCGAACCCCGCGCCGAAGGCCGCCGACGACCTCGCCATCACGAACACCACGGTGAACCTCGCTGCCAAGTTCCCCTATCTGTCGGCGGGTTACAACAACACCCGTGAGTGGACGCGCACGGCGACCGCCGTGGCGCCGAACGGCACCCTCCGCGTGGCCTGGCCCGCGTCCGACGGGATTCACGTCACGCCGCTCACGAAGGCCGGGAAGCGCTCCGGCTCCGACACCGTCGTCAAGGGTGCCAAGGAGGTCGGCGGGCTGGTCGCGCACAACGACGGGTTCGCGCTGCTGACCCGCGTGTCCGACAGCAACAAGTGGAAGGAGACGGCCGCCGCGCTCGTCCGCTACAAGAACGGCAAGCAGGCGTTCCGTACGAAACTCACGGGCACCGCCTCGCACGACACGGCCCCGCTGCTCGACGGGCAGCTCGCCTGGAACGGGAAGAAGTACGGCGCGTACTTCGTCGTCCATGGCGCGGGCGGCTTCGCCGACGGCCACTTCGGCGACAAGATGCAGTACGTCAGCGCCAAGGGCGCGAAGCTCAGCGGCGGTTGGGGCTGGGGTTGCAGCCACAACGAGGGCATCGCGCTGCACGCCGAGCCCACCGGAGCGTTCACCTCCCTCTGCTTCGACGACTGGCGTTCGGGCCTGTTCGTGTCGACCGGCATCGGGGCGCCCGACAACGCGCCGGTCGTGCAGCGCGAGCAGTGCTGGGCGGGCTACTGCGGCGGCACCTTCCCGGGCCGTACCGGCGACCTCGTGAAGTCGTCCAGCGGCCGCTACGCCACCGCCTTCGCCTCCCGCGGCGCTGCCTCCGCCGCCAAGAACCCGGACGACGCGAGCGGCCGCGGCTGGACGGTGAAGCCGAAGACGAAGACCCACCAGGTCGCCGTCGCCTTCCTCAAGAACCGCAACTCCCCTGCGGGCAAGCCGACTTACCTCACGAACGCCCCCGGCACCGAGCACGTCAACGTCCGCATCGCCCCGTACGGCAAAGACCGGCTGCTCGTCTCCTGGGAATCCCTGAAGAACGCCAAGTGCGCGGACGGCACCTGCACGGGCACCTTCACCGGCACGCACCTGCGCCTGATCGACTGGAACGGCAAGTTCAAGACGCCGGACAAGGTCGTCAAGGCCCGTATCACCGGTGACATCGCGACCCTCGCGGACGGCTCCCTCACCTGGGCGTACGCACCCGTCACGCCGTCCTACTCGACAGCGCTCACAGGGGCGTCACCGACCACGAAGACCCTGCGGATCGCCCGTCTGGAGCGCTGAACCGAAAACGCGTCTCGGGGCCGTCGGCCCAGCGGACGCGCATCTCATACGCCCCCTCCACCTCCACGGACACCAGGGCCTGGAGCGGGAGGGGGTTCGACTCGGCGGTGAGGCGGGCGAGGGCTACGAACAACGTGGGCTCTTCGGTCGTTACGCCCGTCAGGGTGGATGTGCCCGACAGGCCGAAGGCCGGGACGAGTTCAGCCCGTAGGCCCTCCTCGCCGTCCTGCCACTCCTCCCCCGTCGACCAGCCCGTGACCCGCACCGGGGTTCCGGCAGGCGCCCCCGTCACCAGGTGGGCGCGCACCTCCACCGCGCCGGACGCCACGATCAGGCTCGTGACCCGGGCAGAGCCCCCAGCCTCGTGCCGCGAAGCCACCCACCCGTCGCCAACTCCCAGCGGCTCGATGCCCGTTCGGCTCGCATCCTCGTCGACGATCACGCTGTTGTCGTACGCCTCCGAAGGCGCCGTCACCGTCGAGTACGCGAGCCGTGTGTAGTACGGGTCGTAGCGGACGTCCTCGCTGCCGTGGTTGTGGAGGCGCACCAGGCCGTCCGAACTGGTCGACTGGAGCAGCCAGTTGGGCGGGCCGACCGGCCGCACCTCGTCCTGCCGTTCCACCGGGCCGGGTTCCTCGGGCGCCGTCCACACCTCGTGGTCCGCGGGGAGGAGCAGACCGAGGAAACCCTTGCTCGCCCAGTACGGGGACGCCGGGCCCGAATAGCCTTGCAGGACAGCGGAGTTGGGGCCGTGCCAGCCGAGGGTGAGCAGACCTCGGTCGTCCACGGCTCCCCGGTCGAGGAAGTACTTCAGCGCGCCGGAGGCCAGCCGTCGCGTCTCCCCCGACGGCAGCGGCGTACGTCCCGTCAGGGCGCCCAGCCACAGCGGTGCGGTCGTCGCGAAGCGGTACGTGAGCGAGCGGCCCTGATGCATAGGGGCGCCGTCGGCGCCGAACAGGCGGGCGTAGTCGGCGAGATGGGTCGACAGCCGGCCGCCGTACAGGTCGAGCAGGCGCGTGTCGTCCGCGAGCCAGGCGTGCAGCACCGGGTACAGGTGCATCGCCCAGCCGTTGTAGTAGTCGAACTTGCGGCCGTCGCCGTCGGTGTACCAGCCGTCGCCGACGTACCACTGCTCGATGCGGTCGAGGCCGCGGTCGATCGCCGCCCGCGACGACTCCACCTCGTACCCGATCTCCTCCAGGAAGCCGCCGACCGTGACCGGGAACAACTCCCAGTTGCAGGGCCAGGCTTCGACGGTCAGCGCGTCACCGAGCCAGGCCGCCGCCCGCTGCCGTACGCCGTCGTCGAGGCGGTCCCACAGGAGGGGGCGGGTCAGGCGCAGGGCGAGGGCGATCGAGGCGGCCTCGACGAGGGGCTGGCTGCGGTCCTCGATGCGCGGCCAGACGCCCGCGGTTCCGGCGGCCAGCCCGTCGGCGTACCGCGCGAGGGCCTTCTCGTCGCGGCGGAAGGCCGCCAGCAGAAGCGTACGGGCGTATCCCTCCAGGCCGTCGGACAGGCGGCCCGACCAGCTCGTGTGCTCGCCGGGCAGGTGGTACAGCGCGCGGTCCTCGGAGGCGTAGGGCTCCACGGCCGCGAGCAGCGAGTCGGCCCCGGCCTCCCAGTGGGCGCGCGTGTAGCCGGTGTACGGGCTGAGAGTGCGGTCCTCGGGAACGCCTGCGGTCATGGGTCGTGCTTCCTGTCTAGGCGGGCCTTGGTGAAGTCGGGGTGCAGTATCGCGCCCCTATTGAGGGGCCGCAGGCCCTCAATAGGGGCGCGGGGCGGTGACATATGCGGCTCCGCCGCGGGGCGCGACCAGCCCCCACCGACCCGCAGGTTCTAATCGTGCTCCCAGCGGAGCGCTGAGGTACCTGGGGCGCCCCGGTTCCGGTCGGGACGCCCCAGGGTCTTGGGTCACCTCACCAGGCCCCTGGGGACCAGGCGCTGGGCGACCAGCTCGTCGCGGACGAGGTCCGCGTAGACGGTCGCGCCGTGCGCGGAGGTGTGGGTGTTGTCCCGCTTCTCGTTGTAGAGGTAGAGCGCCTTGGAGGCCTCGACGCCGAGCGACTCGACCAGGGCCTTGGTCTTGGCGGTCATGTCGATGAGCGGTACGTCGTGCGCGGCGGCCACCGAGCGGGTGACGGCGGGGTGGTCGACGCCGAGGCCGTTGACCAGCAGGGCCGTGTTGTTGTTGAGGGTGCCGTCGGCGTTGAACCAGCGGCGGACGATGGGCGTGAGCAGTATAGGCCGGCCGCCCCGGTCGCGTACGCCGGCGACGAGCTTTTCGAGGTTCGCGCGGTACGTCGCCTCGTCGGTCTGCTTGTCGTTGTGGGCGAGCTGGATGAGGACCAGGTCGCCCTTGCGGATCAGCGGCTGGACGGTCGCGAAGAGCGCGGGGTTGTCGAGGTAGCTGACCGTACTCTCCCCGGAGTCCGCGTAGTTGGCGACCGAGAGGCCCTTGCGGAGGTACTGGGGCAGCTGCTGGCCCCAGCCGGAGTACGGGGCTCCGGGCTGGTCGCAGGAGGTGGAGTCGCCGACGAGGAAGATCTGACGGGCGTGCCGGGCGGGGGTGACGCGGATGTCGGCGAGCGTGGGGGCCGAGCCGCCGAGGACGAGGTCGAGGCCGGGGGTGCCCGCGGGGCCGGTGGGTTCGCCCTCGGGGGTGCGGACGTTCACGGTGAAGCTACGGGCCACGCGCTCGCCCGCCGCGGTGGCCGTCTCGGGGAGGAGGGTGCGGCGGGTCTCTCCGGTGATTCCGGTGCTCGCCGCTGTGTCGCCGCCGAGCAGCACGCGTACGTCGTACGTGCCGGGCGCGACGTCGAAGTGGCAGGCCGTCGCGGTGCAGTTCTCGAGGCCCGCGCCACGGCCGTGCGCCTGCGCCGGAGTGGCGGACGAAGCCGGGGTGGCGGACAGAGCCGTGGCGACGGTCAGTGTGGCCAGCACGGCGATCAGGGTGCGTCTCAACGCGACTCCTTCAACAGGGCGACTTCTCCTGGTCGCTGGACCGTACCCCGCGATGGCAAGCGCTTTCTAGGGGCGTGCGGCATCTCGGTTCCGTACCACCGGAAAGAAACCGGCCGTGGCTGGAAGACGCCCTGGCCGGCCCACGTTTCGAAGTGATCGAATCAGGACCATAAGCAACTCGACAAAAGGGAAGTCGCAGTGAATTCAGCCTCATATGTGGACCTGTACCGGCAGTTCTCCTCGGATATCGACGCGGGGATGAAAGCCGGGATCGAGCGGCTCGGTCCCTCCTCGACCGCGGTCAAGGACGCGGTCACCAAACTGCTTCAGCACCAGACGTTCAGGTATCCCCTGCAAGTGCTGCCGCTCCTGGTGCATGGCGCCGAGACGGGAGATCCCGGACCGGCTGTTCCACTGTCCGCGATCCATGTGCTGTGGTGGACTTCCGCGTGCTATCTCGACGACTTGGCGGACGGGGAAGCCGCGAGCGTTTCGCGGGAAATCGGCGAGAACGAGGCACTGCTCGCGTCGATCATCAGCGGTAACGCCCTCCCGCTGCACATCATCCAGTCGCAACAGGTTCCCGACTCGGTGCGCAGCGCCCTGACAGCCGAGCTCGTGACCTGCGCAATCGTCGGCACCGAAGGCCAACTGAGCGATCTGCGCCGAGATGCCGGCGACGCCACGCGGGACTCGGTGGTCACGACGTACCGAGGTAAATCCGGGGCACCCTTCGGCATGATCACGGCGATGGGTGCGATATTGGCCGGCACGGAACACGAACGAATACGGATGTGGCGTGAGTTCGGCGATGTCTTCGGCATCCTGTGGCAACTCTTCAACGACCAGCAGGACATTCTCTCCGGCCGCAATGAAGACCTGCGGAACGGCACCGTCACCTATCTCTTCGCCTACGCCCTCGAGAACGCGTCACCTCGGTCCAGGAGCCGCCTCCTGGACCTGCGCGCTGCCGCGAAAAGTTCCGAGGAAGCGAGGTCAGAGCTCATAGCCTCGCTTCTCGCGCCCACCAGTCTTCAGCAGTACGAAGCAGACCTGCGCAGGTTCCGCGACGAAGCCCAGCGCCTCCTGACCGAACTGGGTGGCGATGGAAACTACATGCCGGTGCTGCACCGCCTGGTGGAGGAGTCAGCCGAACTGCTCCTCCACCAGACGGAGTAAGGGCCTGCGTCAACTGGCCCGCGTCCACTGCTGGTTGGTCGCTCCATTGCAGGCGTACGTGATGATCGCGGCGGAGTCGGCGGTCGACGCGCCGTTCACGTCCAGGCACTCGCCGCTGGCGCGGGACTTCAGCGTGACGTAGCCGCCGGACGTGGTCACCGACCACTGCTGGGTGGTGACGGAGGTGGAGCAGGCCTCCTGGGTGACGTTGGAGGCGTTCTCCCGCAGGCACAGCGAGCTGTGACGGGCCATCAGCTGGACGTATCCGTTGCCGAGGTCCTTGAACCAGAACCGCTGGTTGCCGCCGCCGTTGCAGGTCCACTGCTTGATCTGGGCGCCCGCGAGGAGCGACTGGTCGGGGACGTCGGCGCACTTGCCGCTGTGCCGGGCGGCCAGCGTCTCGTACGGGCCGCCCCGGCCGGTGATCGTTCCGGCGGCCGTGTCGATGGTGACCTCCGGATACCAGGACATGGACATCGTGGTGGAGTTCGAGAAGGTCAGCGGCAGCCAGACGTATCGCGAGTCGTTGACCGTCCCGCCGAAGGAGTTGCCCCAGCGGTCGCCCATGTAGAGGTAGGAGGTGCCCGAACTGCCCTGCACGGGAAGGACGTACGTGGTCTGCGAGCCGTACGTCGTCGAGTCGCCGATGTTCCTCATCGCCGTCCAGGGACCGGCGAGCGAGGTGGCCGTCGCGTACTGCTGCTGGTTGGGGCTCCAACCCGTGGCGCCCGAAGTCAGCATGAAATAGACGCCGTTGCGCTTGAAGAGGGCCGGAGCCTCGCGGTGGCCGCCGTGCCAGGGGTCGGCGACCAGGGCGGCGATGCCGGTGTAGTCGCTGGTGAGCCGGTAGATGTGCAGGTCGTAGTTCTCGCGGGCGGCGGACACCATGTAGCCGGTGCCGTCGGTGTCGGTGAAGACGGTGATGTCACGGGACATGTGCTGGCCGAGCGGGCGGAAGCTGCCCTGCCACTCGTAGTCGCCGTCGACGGTGTCCGAGACGGCGACGGCGGCGCGCGCCTCGCTGTAGTCGACGCCGTTCTCCTTGTGCATCCACATCACGTACTTGCCGGTGGCGGCGTTGTACATGACTTTCGGCCGCTCGATGTTGGCGGTCGCCAGCTCGGGGTCAGTGGCCTCGGTCAGGACGTGGTTGCGGAATTCCCAGTTCTTCAGGTCGGTGGAGCGGTAGGCCGACACGTACCGGAAGGTGTTGTCGGAGTTCCGGTTCTCGCCGAACCAGTAGTAGTACGAGCCGACCTTGAGGACCCCGCCGCCGTGCGCGTGCAACGGATTGCCCGAAGTGTCGGTGAACTGCGTGCCGTTGGTGATGGTCTGGGGCGCCGCCTGGGCCGGGCCCGCGGTCGCGAGTGCTCCGGCGACTGCGAGACAGAGGGCGACGAGGATCGCGTACAGACGTCTCATCCCAGCACGTTTTGTTGCGGCACGTCTTATCCCAGCATGTGGCATCTGGACACTCTCCTTCAGAACGGTGAAGTGACGTGCGAAGCCGGTCAGTTGGGACGCTTGCCGTCCCGGGCGGGGGTGTCGGCGACGGGGATGCCGAAGTCCGGTGTGCCGTCCGGCTTCCAGCCGAGCTTCTGGATGCGGGTGTGGCGGTTGGGGTCGTTCAGCGGGTCGCCGACGATCTCCTTGTACTGGCGGGCGTGGTAGACGAGGACGTCGGTGCGGCCGTCCTCGGCGACCGTGAAGCAGTTGTGGCCCGGCCCGTACTGCTTGGTGGTGTCGTTGCTGGTGAACACCGGGGTCGGGGACTTCGACCAGTTCGCCGGGTTCATGAGGTCGGCGTCGGCGTCCACCGTGAGCAGGCCCATGCAGTAGTTGTGGTCGGTCGCGCTGGCCGAGTAGGACATGAAGATGCGGCCGTTGCGCTTGATGAACGACGCGCCCTCGTTGACCTTGAAGCCGATGGTCTCCCAGTCGTACTCCGGTGTGGTGAGCCGTACTTGAGGGCCTGTCAGGGTCAGCGGGTCGGCCATCTTCGACAGCCAGACGGCAGTGTTGTTGTCCATGCCGGGCTCGTGCTGCGCCCAGGAAAGGTAGCGGGTGCCGCGGTGGGTGAAGGTGGTGGCGTCGAGGGAGAAGGTCTCCCAGGCCGTCTTCAGCTGGCCGCGCTCGACCCAGGTGCCCTTGAAGGGGTCTCTGTGGGAGTTCTCCAGGACCCAGATGCGGATCGCCCAGATGTCCTCGGCGGGGGCGGAGGCGAAGTAGATGTACCACTTGCCGTCGATGTGATGGATCTCGGGCGCCCAGATGTGCGCGCCCATGACACCGGTGGCGTGCTTGCGCCAGATGACGGCCTCGTCGGCGGTCGCGATGCCGCGCAGGGTGCGGGAGCGGCGCAGGATGATGCGGTCGTACTCCGGGGACGTGGCCGTGAAGTAGTAGCGGTGGTCGGTGTGACGGTGGATGTGCGGGTCGGCGCGGTTGCGGACGAGCGGGTTGACATACGAGGAGCTCCCGCCGGCGGCGGCGGGGGTGGCGGCCTGGGCTATTCCGGGTACGGCGGTGAGCGCGCCCGCGGCGAGGGCGCCCTTCAGGACGAGTCTGCGGCTGGGGATGTCGGGGCTCTCGTCAAGGCGGCTCATGCGGTTCCCTCACACTGGACCATTCGAAATTCCGAACGGTATCTGCCATTCCGAACGCCGAAACGGTAAGGGTGTGTTACGAGGAGGTCAACGGGTCGGGAGCTTAGAAAAAGTCGGACACTGGCGGACCCGAAGTCGGGCCCAAGTTTTTGTTATCGCCCCCGCCCTGTTCCCGTCTCCACAGGCGTGAACAAGAACATCCGTGTACGGGCAGCAGGAGCGGGCGCGGCACTGGCCGTGCTCGCGACAGGGATCATGACGCCGAGCGCGGCAGCGGCACCCGCCGCCGACGACGCCACGGCGGCGGTACTCGCAGGGCGCGACGTGACGCTCGACGGCGACACGGTGGTGACCGTGCCGGCCGGGAGGACGACGTACAACGGGGTGTTCCGAGGCGAGGGCACGCTCACCGTACGCGGCTCCGGCACCCTGATCCTGACCAAGGACAGCGACTTCACGCTGCCGAAGTCCCGGCAGCGGCAAGCGGTGCGGACGCAGGGCGGCAACCACCCGTACGTCACCACGACCAACCCGGACCCGCCCGCGATCACGGTCGAGCGCGGCGCGACCCTGCAGTACGGCAACGGCGGCACCACCGGGCTGATCGGTCACTTCCCGTACAACACCCCGGCGTTCCGGCTCAACCAGGACAACATCCGGGTCGACGGCACCCTGCGGCTCTCCCTGAAGAGCGCCTACAACCTGGGCACCATCAGCGGCTCCGGGCTGATCACCCAGCCGAGGTTCCTCTGGGGCACCTGGGACCTGTCGGGCGCCCACTCCTTCTCCGGCGTGATCGACAACGGCACACAGGTGAACGCCGGACGCCCGGAGTTCGCGACGTCGCTGCCGAACGTGCGCAAGATCCTCAACCAGGGCACGTACACCGTCGACACCCCGCTGGGCCAGACCGTCACCATGGGCATGGACTTCTACCAGCGCGAGTACGGCAGCGACATCAACGTCCAGTCCCGGCCGGGCAGCAAGGTCGTCCTCACCGGCCAGTACAGCTGGTCGAACCAGGGCGGTGACACGGATCCCTCGCTCAGCGACCCGGCCCTGAACTGGACGCCCGCGCGGAAGAACATCAACAAGCGCGGCACCAACATCAAGGGCGCCAACGTCCAGTGGGGCGACGGCACCACGAACAAGATCTTCATGCCGGGTACCGCCGAGACCGTATACATCAACCTGCTGGCGGCCCGCTCCCGTTCGCTGCTCACCTTCAGCTACAACGGCCCGGTGACACTCGGCGCGCCGATCGGCGGCGGCGTCTTCCACGACACCCTGTCCGCGCCCGGCGCCGGCGACATCGTCATCAAGGGGACGCAGGGCAACGACGTCACCTTCGCCGCCGTCCAGTACTACAACGGCTCGACGACGATCGAGAAGGGCGCGGTGCTGCGGCTGGGCAGCGGCAAGTCCGGCGGCGACGGCGGCCTGTACACCAAGGGGGACCTCTACAAGGTCGTCAACAACGGTGCGCTGGTGCTGCGCAACACGGCCAAGCCGCTCTCCCTGTCCAAGATCAGCGGCAGCGGCTCCCTCACGCAGTCGGGTGCCGCCACGACCACGCTGACCAGTGGCGTGACGTACTCGGGCACGACGACCGTCACGAAGGGCACGCTGGCGCTCGACGGGGCGAGCCTGGCGCGCAGCAAGGGGATCCGGCTCACTTCGCCGGGGGCACAGCTGGATGTGCGGAAGGCGCCGGGCGGGGTGCTGAATCTGAGCTCGTCCCTCGCCGGGAAGGGCAAGGTCGTCGGATCGGTGGCGAATACGGGTTCGGGGAAGGTCTCCGGCGGGGTGACGGTGACCGGGGACTACACGCAGGGCGCGGGCGGTCAACTGACCGTGAAGGACCGGGCGTTGAAGGTCGGAGGCGCGTTGCGGCTGGGCGGGAAGCTCGTGGTCGAGCCGGTCTCTGCGACGGCTGCGACTCCTTCGACTCCTTCGACTCCTTCGACTCCTGCGAAGACGGTGACCGTCATCGACCACACCGGCAAGGCGAAGACGAAGGGCACCTTCAAGGGCCTTAAGGAGGGCGCCAAGGTCAAGGTGGGCAAGACCGAGTACCGGATCAGCTACCGCGGCGGCGACGGCAACGACGTAGTCCTGACCTCCGGCAAGAACACCGCGAGCCCTTCAGCGACGTCCCGAGCCACTCCCTTGGCCTCCGGCGCCGCCCCGAAGTCCGCCACCACCCAGAACGCGAGCGAGGAGAGTTCCGTACCGCTCGCGTGGTGGGTGGCCGCGGCGGTTCTGGGAGGGCTGGTGGCGCTGATGGTGCCGGTGAGCAGGCGTAGGCGTACGGGGAGGAGGGGTGGACGACATGCAGCGTGAGCCATCGTGGACCTAGAAGGCATGATCTTCGATCATGCCGTTTGACCTGCGATTACGTTGGTTGCAGCGTCTCCCTTTCCGCACCCGGTCCTCGGGGCGCCTAGAACGGCGCCCGTGATGGATCGGGTGCGATCGTTTTCGTCCGGATACAGGTGGGCGTAGGTCGTGGGACGCCCCGCGAGGTAGCTCGACGGGACCTCTCAGACAAGGCGTACGGCTGCGCCGTTACCTGGACCTGTGCCAAGCGGTCGGCCCGGCCGCGGCGCCGGTCGCAGCTCTGCCACAGGGTGGCTCTGGATGAGGGGCGCGTTTGGTGGCCGTGAACGTGCCCTGGACCCTCCGCTGCATGACCGCGCCTCCACGACCAGCACGGGACGTGACTAACCGGTCGTTAGACGAGTGATCCTCGGGTACTCGCCTCAGCGAGCCGAGGCCGCGGGCTGGTCGTTGGTCCTGGCTGCGACCAGCCCAGTAGAGAGGGAGGTTCTCAGATGAGCACGGTCAAGGAAGCGGTGGAAGTCGAGGTTCCTCTGCACACCGCCTACAACCAGTGGACCCAGTTCGAGGAGTTCCCGCAGTTCATGGAAGGGGTCGAGGAAGTCAGGCAGCTCGATGAGCGCCACAACCACTGGATCACCAAGATCAGCGGGGTGGAGCGGGAGTTCGACACCGAGATCGTCGACCAGCTCCCCGACGAGCGCATCACGTGGCGCACCACCACGGGTGACACCAGGCAGAAGGGCACGGTCCGCTTCCAGCGCCTGGACGACACGCACACCCGGGTCGAGCTCGTCATGGACGTTGAGCCCACCGGCGTCGTGGAGAAGACCGGCGACATGTTGGGAGTGATCGACCGGCGTGTGAAGGGCGACATGCGGCGTTTCAAGGAGTACATCGAGGGCCGCGGCGGCGAGTCCGGAGCCTGGCGTGGGCGCATCAAGCCCGGCGAATGACCCCCCTGTCCCGCCCCCGAAGCGCATCGCTGTCGGCGTCGGTGACCACATGGTGGCCGCCGACGCCGTGACCGTGTCACGACCGCAGCGCCGGCCCGATCCCGTATCCGTGCCTCGAATCCGTACCCGTGGCAGCCCGCGCGCCACCGCAAGCGCCGCCGGGGATGAACCGAACGACGCGGTGCGCACCGCACCCGACGATCACTGCATCGTGCGCACCGGTGCGCACACTGACGATGCGGTGAACTCCCCACTGCCGCGCCGGTGTGCGTCATTGCGCACCGCGATGCGCACCGACCACCAGCGGTGCGCGCACGAAGGGTGACGGTGCGCCGGGCCGGACGGACAGGGTGCTTACGAGCTGGCCCTGGACGCGACCCGGGTCGCGCTGAACTCGTATCCGCCGCCAGGCCACTGCCAGGCGCCAGTCAGTGTGTTGTGATCGGCGCTGAATGTCGCTCGCGCGAACGCGGGTGACCCCTTCTGGCCGCCCCAGATGGTCAGCACCTCGCCTTGTAGCTCCCAGGTGTAGTCGAGAGTGTCCCCGCTGTCGGTGTAGGCCCGTGAAGAGATGGTCTCGGCGGCCTGCTCGGCCATGAACGGCTTCTCATAGCCGATGACCTCGGTCACGTGGTGCGTCTCGCCGCCTTGGGTCAGACTCGCTCGCTGGATCAGGAAGTGCCCGCCGCGCATCCACGAGTACGTCGTCTCGCCCTCCGCGTCGCCGCTCAACTTCCACGTTCCGACGAGCACGTCGAGGGCTTTGAGCTGGGGGCGCGCGTCGTCGTTCACCGAGTACGTCACAAGGTCTCCTTCGGTAGGGCCGCGGGTCTTGCGGCCGTTGCTGAATGAAGACCGGATGTACTCGCTCAACTCATCGGTCGGTCCCGCTCAGCGCAACCCACGGTGTCCCTTCTTGACCCACTCGCAGGTTGCCAGGGTTCCGCCGAGGCCGAGGGCGCCACCGCCTGAACGCACGCCCGCCAGCACGGCCAATCGCCCGTCCACCACACGCTGCCACCCTCAAGCCCCCAACTGGCGTGAGGCGGCGGCTCACCGAGCAGTCGGCTGTCCTGGCCTCGGCTTGAAATGCACCAGCCTCACCTCACGGACGTTGGCCACGGCCGAACAGCAAGGAGACGACGCTCTCGCCGGTGGGCCAGTAGTCGTGCGAGGCGTTCTTGACCCGGGCCTCGTAGAGCTCTTCGGCCCGGCGCATGTTGGCTTCGTTGAGCTTGCCGCGTTTCGCGAGGGCCGCTGCCATGCTCAAGGCAGCAGGAGCGGTCAGCGGAGACTGATGGACCTCCAGGAATGCTGCCGCCTGTTCTTCGGCGTTCCTGGCGGACCGCCAGCGGTCGTCGACCGCATCCCGAGCTGCTCGCTTCTCGTCCTCTGCGCGCTTCTCGTCCTCTAAGCGCCGTCGCATCGACCGAGGCGCGGCTTCCGTCTTGGTCTGCGCAGCGCGCCGCAGCAGACCCGACAGGGCCTGTCGGTCAGTCGGGGAGAGGGCCAGCGTGAACTTCCGTCCCTCGGGGCTCTCGAGCCACCCTGAGGTTCCCAGGCCGGCGTCCTTGGCGCGTTTGCGCACCTCATCAGCCAGCTGATACGCCCGCGCAGCGTGCTGAGTTGCCTTCTCCACATCCTCAGGTGACCGAGGGAGGCGGCGTCTGGAGTCCGCCTCCCTCGCGGCGAGAGCCTGCTGCGCCTCCCAAATCTGCCGCTGGAGGCCGGCGTCGTCGAACGGCTGCGGAAACATCCGCGCCCACATCCGCTGTATGAACCCCATGCTGCCCCCACGCTTCTCTGATCTCAGCATGGCAACGGGCGTGGCGAGTGTCCATGGGCCTGCGATGGCGTCCCCGGCCAGTGACCACACGAAAAACAAACCGACATCGCAAACTCAGTCAGAAAGGTGACTCCTACAGTCACATCGAATAACAAAGCCATTCGGTTGAGCGTCTTCGGGGCGTCCTGACGTCAGCAGGTCTGTTTGTAAGCCCGCAACGGGGGGCGCGGGAGTGCGGGTACGGTCAGCATTGCCGTCTCGTGCTGCTTCCGCGATGGGGCGGGGACGGGGGCCGTATGCAGTTCATCGAGGTGACCGAGTTGGCGGGGGTGCGCTCGGCGGTCATACGGTTTCGCAAGCCGGGGGCGGGGCTCGAGTTCCTGCTCTTCCCGATGATCCACCTCGGCGAGGCGGACTTCTACCAGGAGGTGACGGTCCGGCTGCGCCGCCGCTGCGATCTGGTGATCGCGGAGGGCGTCGGCAAGGGTTCGGTCAGTGCGGACGCGCTCGTGGCCTCGTACGCCCGGTTGGACGGGCACGAGCGGCTGGGGCTCGTCGTGCAGGACATCGACTTCGACACGCTCGGCATGCCCGTGGTGTGCCCCGACATGGGCGGGGAGGAGTTCGAGGAGGGTTTCCGGCGGCTGCCGTTGAAGGAACGGGTGATGCTGGCCGCGATGGTGCCGGCCGTCACGGCGGGCATGCGGCTGTTCGGCACCCGCCGCTACCTCGCCCGGCATCTGGCCACCGAGGACCTGCTGAGTGAGGCCGAGGAGGCGACAGCGGACTTCTTGCCGGGCCTTGAGGATCTGGTGATGCGGCGCCGCGACCGGCTGCTCGTGCGGGCGCTGATGGATTTCCACCGCGGTTCTGCGGACAGGACCGGTTCCTTCACCATCGGCGTCGTCTATGGCGCCGAGCACATGCGCGCCGCGGCCGACGCCCTGGTCGGCCTGGGCTACCACGCGTCGGACGCCGACTGGCTGACGGTTTTCCTCCTGGACCTCCCGGACAGGTCGGGCCCGGAGGGCACCGGGGCCCGCTCGGGGTGAGCGTGCGCTGCATCGGTGCGGTGCGCGGCCACCGCATGCACGAGGACCGCCTGTGACGCGGTGCTGCTGTGCTCCGGACATGTCCGCCGCCCGGCTGGTTTTGTACGTGGGAGCAGGCAACGTTGGTGACGGTTTCGGGCAGCACCTAGTGTCCTGCGGATCATGCTTCGGACACGGTGGTCTGGCACCCCCATCTGCGGCGTTGTCGTCTGGTGAGGGAGGAAGAGTGAGCGGCATGACCATGGTGAAAGACATCGATGTCCGCCAGCCGGGCCAGCACGGGGTCGACCTCCACGCTGACCACCTGGTGGCTGCCCAACCGCTCCGACAGCAGCGCCGCGTTGTAGCCGGTGCCGGTCGCGATCTCCAGCACCCGGTGACCGTCGGCGACGTCGAGGGCCTGGAGCATGGTGAGCATCAGGCCGGGCGCCGTCGACGACGAGGTGGCCACGCCGTCGGTCAGCTGGGTGGCCAGCGCGTCATCCGTGTACACCAGGTCAAGCCAGTCCGGGTCGGCGGACGTCACGCGCCGCTGTCCCTCGCCGGTCAGGGTCCAGAACTCCGGCACGTACGGGTGGCGTGGAACGGTCTCGAACACCTTCCGCCATGCGAGGTCGGTGAGTTGGCCGCTGGCCTCCAGGTCGTCGGCCAGCGCCGCGCGCAGTTCCTCGGCGCGCTCTTCGGTGTGCGTCGTCATGGTCGTCCTTTGGCGAGTAGGTCAGCGAGGTGCGCGGCGATGGGCAGGCCCGTCTTGTTCTGGATCCAGGACCACTCTCCGGACGGGTTGCACTCGAACATCACCCAGTCCCCGGTGGGAGTGACGGCGAAGTCGAACGCGCCGAAGTTGAGCCGGAAGTGCTCCAGCCAGCCCAGCACGCCCACCCGCACGACGTCCGGCACTTTGCACACGTCGTAGGTCAGGGCGTCGTACTCGCTACGCCAGTCCACCCGGGCCGCGTCGCTGCCCGCGTGGATCTCGGCGGCGAACAGGTCCGTGCCCACGACGGTCAGCCGCACCTCGTGCGACTTGGGCACCCACTCCTGGAACAGGTGCGCCGTCAGGGACACGGAGTCGTCGATGGCGTCGGGGTCGACCACGTGCGTGGGGACCCCGGTGCGGCGGCCGTCCGGGTACTCCAGCGGGCCTCCCATGAGCGGCTTGCAGATCACCCGGCCGCCCACCTGGTGGCAGAACTTCCGGGCCGCTTCGGGATCGGTGGTGATCAGCGAGCGGGGCGTGCGAAGCTCGTGCGCCGCCGCTGCCGGGAGTTGCCCCGGCTTGTGGGAGGCGATGCCGTCCACCTCGGGCCGGTTGACCCACGTCACCGGCAGCGCGTACAGGGTGCCGAGGAGGCCGGCCAGTGCCTGTTCGTTGGCCCACGTGCGGTGGGGCTCCTCCATGTGCTCGGAGACGGCGGGAAGGCGGGGCCGCCTGTAGTAGACGGCCCTCACCTCCTCCAGCCGCACGGAACGGTACGTGTCAGCCAGGACCCCCGCCCAGGGCGCTGCGGCATGCTCGACGGACAGAGACATGGTCTGCGGGAAGTCACCCATGTCGAACCGCATCACCGGCACATGCCGGACCGTCAGCTCGTCGACCACCAGGTCCGCCGCCGGGTCCAGTTCCTTGGTGACGACCAGCACCGGGCCGCCGGACAGGTGCCGTGTCACCGCATCAGGTACGGGTCGGCGGTGTCGTCGTTCTTGCTGTCCCAGTTGGTGTTGGTGCAGCTTCCGGCCAGGTTGGTGGACCGGCTCCACAGCGAGCCGGAGCCGTCGGTCATGACGTTGACCTGCCGGGCCGGGTCGTAGGTGAACGAGCCCGCCTCCAGGATCACGGTGTACGGGATGCGCTCGGCGCGAGCTCCGAACGGGACGAGTGCTGCCGTGGGCATGGTTGCCTCCTGCTGGTTGGTAGTGCTCGGACTCTTCTCCACCTCGTCCAGGCTCGAGAGCCCGGGCGAGGGTCTTGCTGGGCCGCTCCGCCCCGGCGGGGAGCCTGAAGGGGCGGAGCGGGCTTTCAACTGCTCGGGCCGGAAAATCGATCTCCGGCCCTGGGCTGCGCCCGCTGTCGGGGCTGAGCAGGCCGACGTCCGGCAGCCCGGCCACGGGCTGTCCGCTCACTACACGCCGTCCCCACGCAGCTCGGCCCACACCCGCTTTCCGCCGTGGACCAGTTCGCTCCCCCAGTCGTGGGCGAGCGCGTCGACGATGAGGAGGCCACGCCCGTTCTCGTCGTCGCTGGACGGCGCGGCCGGTGCGGGTCTGGTGCGGGAGGTGTCCGTAACGACGATCCGCACGGCCTCCGCTCCGGTCCGGGTGACGGAGGTGCCAACCGTGGCCGCGTCGGTGTGCTCCACGGCGTTGGCGACCAGTTCCGTGACGATCTGCTCGGCCGCCTCGACCAAGTGGGCAAGGCCCCAGCTCTCCAGGGCCAGCGCTATGTCCCGACGCGCCTGTTGGGCGGTTTCCAGCTTCGCCGCATAGCGCTCCTGGTAGCGCGGTGGTCCTACCGATGCAGCCGTCATGGTCATCGTCGCGTCCCTCTGGGGTGCTCGCGTTCCGTGTCGTCCCATCACCGGCCGTCAAGGCTGCCTGTGCATCCAGAGTGAGCGGATGGAAGCCCACGGTGACCGCCTCCCTACTAGGCTCGTCCGGTGATGCATACGACGGTAGAGAGCCGCGATCACTGCTTGAAGTGACCGCGAGTACAAGTGGTTTGCTGCGAACACACGGGAATGGGGCTGTGCATGCGGTCAAGTTCGCGACGAACCCTGACCGGCAGTCAGGGAGCAACCGGACGCCCTCGCACGGGCGTCATCTCCGGCTACGTCTTCCGAGTCATAAGAGAGCAGCTCGGCATCACCCAGGAGGAAGTAGCCGAGCAGTTGCGGGTGTCCGCGGACACGATCGCGGGATGGGAGTCCGGCCGCCGCCCCCCCCTGACCGCTGTACCAGTTGGACAGATGCTCGTGCACCGTCACCGGCTGATGCAGATGGGCACCGCCCCCGCGCTCCTGCAGGCCCTCGACCGTGCCCTGGAGGCGGACGTCCTCCTCACCGCCGCCCTCGACGACGAGGCCACGGTCGAGGACAGCCCGCTCGGTGCCTGGGTGATGCAGCGCGACCTCGTCGAGGTGCTTGCGTGGCCCCTCAACGACGTACCACCCCAGCCCGTCCGTGACCTGCCCGACCCGCCCCGCAGGCGCCGAGGACCCGCGCCCGCCGGACCGGAGCTGTCGGCCTCCGAACGGACCCGTTTCTTCACACAGATGCGCCGTACCGCAGAGCAGGCCCGTGGCGAGGACCAATTCCTCCTCCGCCGCCAGGCCCTGTACCTCTCCGGGTACGACGATCAGCCCGACACGTCGGAGTGGCTCGCTCACCAGCAGGCCACCGAACGCTCCGGCGACTGGCTCACGCGTTGGCTCAACTCCCGTTCCGTCGCCGCCGTCTCGGCCCGGCAAGGAGACCGGGACCGCATGAGCCACTTCATCGACACCGCCCTGATCGACGATGACACCGGCGAGGCCGCGAACCTGAACTACTGGGCGTACTGGATCGGTGAAACCGCCCATCTCGAGTTGAGCGACGACTTCATCGCCGCCCGCAGCCCCGGCCCCTGGCCGGGCGCCAGGCTCCTCACCCACCTCGCTCAAGGACTCGCCCCACACCACGGCTACGTCGATCTCAACATCCACTCCGTGTGGTCCCTGCTCCAGGTCCGGCCCCACCTGCTGCAATCTGGCGCAGCCGCCCGTGCCCTGCGCGACCGGCTGCCTGTGATGTTGGATAGCCGGGAGCTGTCGGCGCGCGGGCGCCGGGAGCTGGAGAGCATCCGGTACGCGATCCTCCCCCACTGCCTTAAGGACGTGGGCGGTACCCCCATCTCCGAGGCGTGAGAGGAGCCCGACGGTGGGTGAAGACCTGTCCGCGGTGGCGCGCTTCCTGTACGAGGCGGGGACGTTGAAGCAGACCAAGCGCACCGGCTGGTGGATGGCCGGCGTACGCGACCCGGAGTCGGTGGCAGAGCACTCCTGGCGTACCGCTCTGCTTGCGACGATCATCGCGAAGCTCGAAGGCGCCGATCCCGCGCGGGCCGCGTACCTCTCGGTGTGGCACGACTCCCAGGAAACACGGACCGGTGACGTGAACCACCTCGGAAAGAAGTACGCCACCGAGGCGGACCCCCAGGCGGTCACCGCCGACCAGGTCGCCGACATGCCCGAGATCCTGGCCTCGGCCGTACGGGAACTCGTCGCCGAGTACGAGGCGAAGGAATCCGCCGAGGCGATCTGCGCCCGGGACGCCGACAAGCTGGAGTGCATGATCCAGGGCATCGAGTACAAGGCCCAGGGCTACGAGAACGCGCAGCGCTGGATCGACAACAGCCGCGGCCGGCTCACGACGAAGTCGGCCAACGAACTCGCCGACGCGGTGCTGGCGACCGGGTCTCTGGACTGGCTGCGCACCGCACTTGGAGAGAAGCCGAGCTGACGTCGCCCGCTACCGGCAAGCACCAACCGCAAGGAGCGCTCCCGCCCCATGACCGACAGCACCGCCCGCGTCCGCGAACTCAGCCTCTACCGCCAGTACTTCGACCTCGTCGCCGCGGGCACCAAGACCATCGAGGTGCAGGTGAAGTACCCGCACCTCGCCGATCTTGCGGCAGGCGATGTCATCCGCTTCCGCATCAAGGGCACCGACGAGACCTGTGCGGTGAAGGTCAAGCGGGTCACCGAGTACCCCGACTTCGAGACCCTGCTCGACGGCGAGGGACCCGCCAACGTCGACCCGACCGCCACCCGCGACCAGCAGCTCGCCAACATCCGCGCCATCTACCCGCCCGAGAAGGAAGCTCTCGGCGCCCTCGCCATCGAAATCGCAGGCGCCACGCCGTAAGCGCGAGTACGGAACTCGACGCGTACGCCGAGACGTTGGGGCCGACGCAGCGCATGGTCGCCGCCGGTGACGGCAGCCAGCCCGGTGATGCGGTGAGGGCTGCGGCTTGCACAGGTACCGGTTGGACGGCGGCCGGGAGCAGCAGAGCCAAAGGCAACCTCCGTCGCGACAGTTCAGCGAAGCAGTGCTGCACGCAGGGTGATGCCGTGCCGCGTACGCAGCCGCCGCAGCTCCCACATCGCCAATGCGGTGACGGTCAGCGGGGCTCCCAGGATGAAGGTCATCCGCACTCCGAACGGCACACCGTCGTAGGCACCCCGGAATACGTCGAAGAAAGCGACTTCCCAAACGAGCAGCGTCGCGAGCAGTGGTGGAACCGTCTCGTGGAGGTCTGCTGTCCGGAAGACGTGCACGAGTGACTGCGCGATGCCGTAGAAGCCAAAGGGGGCGAGCCACAACAGGAAGGCGCCCAGGGCGAACAGCAGCACCACCCGCCCTGCCGACGCCGTCCAGTTCGTGTTCTCGTCCACGTAACCCAGCCCCGTGATCAGTCTTGGCACAGCGAGCGTGACGACCAGCGCGAGCAGCGCCCCGGCGGGTTTACCCGCGCGGCGCAAGAACAGGCGCCGGTTGGGTGGGCGGGCCGCCGCGATGAAGACGGCGACGGCGACCGGGAACGTCACTGCCAGGACAATGAGGGTGGTACGGATCTGGCCGAAGCGGTCGTCCACCACGGCGTCGGCGTTTGACGCCAGCCCATAGGACAACAGCATCCACGTGACAGCGACCAGGCCGACGACCGTCCGCCAGACCTGCACCCTCCTCACCACCGGGTCGCACACACGGTCCGGCCGGGACGGCGTGAACACCACACGCCCCACAGCGATCGGATTGAAGAGACATCCAAAGGTCAGTCGGCGTGCCGGAGCCGGCGGCCACGGGCCCGCCGGCGGTACGGGTGGCGAACCCGGCCCCGGCGGTTGTCCTCCTCCGTATGGATTCCACGGTGCCCCGCCCCCGTTGCCGCTCATCTCCGCGTCCTTCCTGTCGTCGTTTCCAGAGGTCACGAGGAGGATCGCAGATCTCAGCGCGTGAAAACGCCTAGTTCCACTGCAGTTCCACCGCAGTTGTGTGCCGAAGTTGTGTGCTGACAGCCGCCGGGCCACCACCGCTGGCAGGTCGTCTCGGCTGCCGGTTCACGACTGAATCAGCGGGTGGGGAACGAAGCCAGAGCAAGATCCCACTGATCAGCTGCGCGAAGCAGAGCAGCTACATCTACCTGGGCCTCCACGAAGTACTGGTAGATGTCTGCTCTGTTTTCACCCTGCTGCCATGGGGGCGCCGCCTCCATGGACAGGTGCACACGAATCACCGCACCGTCCTCGCTTCGATCGACGAGGCTGAAGGCCAGGACCGGCTCGACGAACCACGTGTCCGGGGACAGCAAGCCGTCGGCATCAGGTCCGGTCACCGCAACCGTCCCCGCCGCCACCGCGCGCAGCCAAGCGGACACCTGGCGGGCTTCATCGATC